>NZ_CAWUOL010000005.1:0-112343 GCF_963923915.1 Nodularia chucula CCY0103
TATCACAAATAATCTCATCCGCGCAATCCTTTAATCAGCGTTCGTAATTCGTAATACGGATGAGACGGATTAAGGGATTTCACTGATTTTAGCCTCTTTTGCTATCACAAATAATCTCATCCGCGCAATCCTTTAATCAGCGTTCGTAATTCGTAATTATGAATTTTTAGACACATCTACTGTGGTTGATTTTCAAATTTTACTTTCTCGTAAATCTGGCGATGGGGAATTTGGCAATTTGCGGAAGCTAAGTTTAAAACTCCGTCTTGATTGTCAGATTCTCTTAACAGCCAGTTACCTTCTGGAGTTTTGCTAAAGTGTTCAATATGAATTTGATATTGGTCAATTAATATATATTCTTGAAATTGGGGAATAGAACGGTAATAAGTAAATTTATCGCCTCTATCTCTACTACTGGTAGACTTAGACAGTACCTCAAAGATAATGCTGGGATTTAGCACTGTATCTGTGCGTCCCTCTGGAAAGATTGCTGTATCTTTGATGATCAAAATATCGGGATATGTGTATTGTTGGTAATCAGGAATCCACAAACGTAAGTCACTGGTGTAAACGTGGTAATCTTGTTCTCTAAGAGCAAGGCTAAGAGCCACTACTAAATTTATAATGATTTGGTTATGATTAAGAGAGCCACCAGTCATTGGTATAATTTCCCCATTACGGTATTCGCTGCGGTACTCAGCAGTTTCTTCTTGTGCGAGGTATTCTTCTATAGAATATTGCCGGGGGGAAGTTTGCACAACCATAGGATTTTTTTCGGGTGGGAGCAAGATAAGTTTAGCCTAACATTTATAAATAGCGTGATAACACTTCCACAGTAGCTAGTGCGGTTTTTTCCCAACTGAATTGATTAGCTCTATTTATACTTTTTATGGAGAGGTGCGATCGCAATTCCCTATCTTCAGCTATCATCTCCATAGCTTGGGTAATTTCCGCTATGTTGTAGGGATTAATTAAAATCGCCGCATCACCGGCTACTTCTGGAAGAGAAGACAAGTTAGAAGTAATTACCGGAGTCCCACAAGCCATTGCTTCTAGCACCGGGAAACCGAAACCTTCCCACAGACTAGGAAAAACTAGTGCGATCGCACCATGAATAATATGAGGTAATTGATCATAAGATACATAATTGAGAAACCTTACCTGCTCAGTGATTCCCAACTCTGCAACCTGAGTTTGTAAAACTGGAGTATAACGCCCATCAACAGGCCCAGCTAACCATAATTCATATTTACCCCGATTTGGTAACGCCGCAAAAGCAGACATCAAGCGCTGTAAATTTTTATAGGGTTCATGTCTTCCCAAATACAGAAAATAACCCTCATCCTCTCGCCATTTTTCTGGACAAGGGCGAAAATGTTCACGATCATACCCCAGAAGAATAGGCGTAATTTTACTGGCGGGAATGTGATAAAAGTTAATAATATCATCTGCTGTAGATTGAGAATTGCAGATAATCTGTTGCGCCTGTTTTAATACTTGAGGAACATAGTTACGCCAGTATATTGTTAACGGCGATAAACCTTTAGGAAAGCGCAAAGGGATTAAATCGTGACACATCACCACAAAGCGAGAATCTGTATACAGTGGCGCTTCCGACAGTGGAGAAAATAACAACCGAGATTTCAGTTGTTTACAGATTTTTGGTAAATGAAATTGAGTCCAGAAAATTCGGCGCAAATGTCCTTTTATCCCATCAGCAGGCGTGAGATTATTGGGGATTCCATAGCAGTTAAAATCAGGAAAATTTTGTGCTGTTAATAAAGTAGGTTCCAGAGATTTTAAATAAGGAATAATGTTAATAGCATAATTACTAATTCCTGTTGGCTTGGCTAAAAGAATAGATAAATTAATAGTTAACGAATCAGAGCGAAAATTCTGATAATCTTCCTGGGAATTTGCTGTAACAATTCTGGACACAATACAACTTTTAACCTACTTCATGGCGCAAATTTTTCAGGTCATGCTCAACCATTAACTCCACCATTTGTGCAAAACTATATTCAGGTTGCCAACCTAACTCAGTTTTAATTTTATCCACAGAACCAACTAACTGCACTGCTTCATCAGGACGGTAAAAAGCAGGGTCTACTGAAACATAATCTTCCCAATTTAAACCCACCGAATTAAAAGCACATTCTACCAATTCTTTCACAGAATAAGTTGTACCACTAGCAATAATATAATCCTCCGGTTGTTCCTGCTGCAACATTAACCACATAGCATAAACAGCATCTTTGGCGTAGCACCAATCACGACGCGCATCTAAATTACCTAACTTTAATTCCTGCGCCAAACCCAGTTTAATTTGGGCTGCTGCGCGGGTAATTTTGCGAAAAACAAATTCTGTACCCCGTCGGGGTGATTCGTGGGTATAAGTAATCCCACAACAGGCGTAAAGGTCGTATTTTTGCCTATAGTTAACCGTCATCCAATGGGCGTAGGCTTTCGCCACACCATAGGGGTTGCGGGGACGAAAAGCAGTGCGTTCAGTTTGGGGTGACTCATCAGGTTGACCAAAAACTTCACTACTGGATGCTTGATAAAATCTTGCATCTGGCTTACAGCGACGAATTGATTCTAACAGACGGGAAACACCTAAAGCTGTGTATTCAGCAGTTAAAGATGGTTGAGTCCAGGATAGGGGGACGTAGCTTTGAGAAGCAAGGTTATAGATTTCATCCGGTTGTGAGTGGGTGATTACATCCATTAAGGAACATTGGTCTAGCAAATCACCTGATACAATTTGGACATGATTGGCAATATGGCTAATACGTTCTAAATTACTGGTGCTAGAACGGCGGACTAAGCCAAATACTTGATAACCTTTACTAACTAGAAGTTCAGCGAGGTAAGAGCCGTCTTGTCCGGTTAATCCGGTAATTAGAGCTTTTTTAGGAGTCATTTGCTATAAAATTAATTAATATTTGGACTCAATTCAGTTATGGTATCGATTCACGTCTGTACTCAAAAGCATCATATCAGCGATCGCCACATCAGTGCCTCTGATTAAATATTTTCATTCATCCTTCAGCATTCTGTGATCATAATTATTTACCTACCAACAAAAGCAGAATATCCAAAATATAAGACTTGCGCGTTTTAATATATTCAGATATAAACTTAAAAAACAGATAAACCTTCAAAATAGCACTTTCCCAAACTGGGCGATGTTTTTCATAATAGTACATTTGGCTGCGCCTGTATTCCAGAGCCATTGCATGGGGATTTTTTTTCATCGAATGTCCTCGAATATGAATTACCGATACCTCTGGAGTGTAGAGAATCTTATAACCTTGATTCTGCGACCTTTGACATAAGTCAGAATCTTCAAAATACATAAAAAACCTTTCATCAAAACCACATAAATCCTCAAATAGTTTAGCTCGGATAAACATAGAAGCTCCCACAACAATATCAACTTCTCTAATTAATTTATAGTCTTTTTCTAAACAACTGGCATTATATTTATTATTGGCAATATTATGTAACTTTTTAGATTTAAATTCTCCCTTTATCCCAATAGCAGATGAAATAGAAAGCTGAAAACTTTGGTCAGGAAATAATAATTTAGTCCCTATAATTCCCACATCTTGGCGTTTTTCCATTAACTCAATTAGATGAGGGAGAATATTTTCAGTAAGGATGATATCAGTGTTTAATAAAAATAAAAATTCACCTTGAGCAATTTTAGCACCAGCATTATTTCCGGCTCCAAAACCGCAATTTTTAGACATCCTAATTATTTTGATATCAGGAAAATTTTTACTCACAAAATCAACACTATTATCCTGAGAGTCATTATCAACCAAAATAATTTCACAGCTATCTTGAGGAAGAAATTTATTGAGAGAATTTAAGCAACTTGGTAAAACATCAGCACCATTATAGTTTACTAAAATAATTGATACTAAAATTAGATTTTTTGATGCTTCCATAGTATAGTAATCCGCTTTGATTTTTAAACTTACTTGCGTAGGTGGGGAGTAGGGAGTGGGAAACAGCTTTTTCAGTTGTAAGCGCAAAACGCAGGCTAAACCAACAGAAATCAAATAGGAATCCTATATTTGCAGTATTTTTTTTATATCGAAAATTATTTTTAATAAACCGACTCTCAAGGCTACACCTTCGGAGTTATAACCTATGGCTAAACTTTGATAAAAAAGTCTAAAAATATTGACCCCAAAATCAATCTTTTGATCATCAAAGGGGTTAGAGTAACTGGACTGATTTATTTCTGCATAAAACCGATTATAAAATGCTTGACTAAGGTCACGATGTACTACATAACCATTACCTGCTATTTGAAAATTTTTCCGGAATAAGTGCAATAGTTCCCGATGTAACTTACCTGAGTCTTGCACTACTCCCACATTATTAGCATTGTGGATTCTATAACGCACTAAAGGTTGATGGATATGGGCAATTTTACCCTGATGTGCTGCAACTAATGCTATCCACCAGTCATGATACCAGCCAATTTGACTTTGTGGCGGAAATGGTAATATTTGTGGGAGAAGTGAAGTGCAAAATAACAGAGAACATCCTGTGATTACATTTCGTAATAATAAGAATTGCGGAGATAATTTTTCTGGTTTACGTCCTTCAAATTCCCACGCTGAAGGATGAGTGGTCTTGTCGTGACTATCGATTAATTCTAAATCAGAATGGACTAAAACGGCTGATTCTAAACGGAGTTTCTCTAATAATACAGTGAGTTTATCAGAACGCCAAATATCATCTTGGTCAGCCAAAGCTATCGCAGTAATTGATTGATCTTCTACACAATATTGCAAGCCCCGTTCAAAGTTATAATAATGGTTGAGATTATCGCTATGAAAATGGCAAATAAAACGGGGGTCATAAGCAATCAGTTTTTTTATCCCCACTTGATATTTGGTCAGAGAACAATCATCAACAATGTGACATATCCAATTTTTGTAACTTTGGTTTTTAATTGAGTTGATTTGTTTCTCGAAATATTCTGGATTGGGATTATAGGTAGCTAAAACAATACCAATTTTTTCTACCGACTGCATTTTTTTAAGTCAGAAAGCATAAATTTATGAGAACTTATGTGAGTTCAATTTGACAATCATCACCAATCATAAACCGTAAGGCTTTAGGACGACGAGGCGCAACTGTTAATTGGGCGCGTTGTCCAATGACACTATCAATAATACGTTGATTAATACCGATAATTTTAGCACCTTCTAAAATTACACTGTGTTCTAAATCGGTATCAATAAGCTTGGTGTTATTAGCAATGCTACTATAGGGACCAATAAAGCAATTTTCTAAATAACAATTGTTACCAATCACTACTGGTCCACGAATTGTGCAGTTAATAATTTGAGAATTACTACCAATTTGAACTCGCCCAATAATCTGACTTTGGTTGTCAACTTCTCCACAATTGGATGCTGTTAAATAAGTGTCGAGAATTAAGCGGTTAGCTTCTAGCAAATCATCTTTTTTCCCAGTGTCTAACCACCAACCATCTAGTTTACAAGCTATTACTGTCTTTTGCTGGTCGATTAAACATTGAATTGCGTCGGTAATTTCTAGTTCACCTCTGTTTGAGGGTTGAATTAGTGCAATGGCATCATGGATAATAGGGGAGAAGAAATAAACCCCGACTAATGCTAAATTTGATGGGGGAACTTTGGGTTTTTCGATGAGTTCTAAAACTCGCCCTTTCTCGTCTACTTTCGCTACACCAAAAGCACTGGGGTTGACGACTTCTCGCAAGAGAATTAATGCTTCTGGCTGTTGTTGGATGAATTGTTGTAAAAAGTAACTTAAGTCTCCTTGTTGAATCAAGTTATCACCCAAGTACATGATAAAGGGTGAATCGCCTAAAAAGGGACGGGCGATCGCCACAGCATGAGCTAATCCGGCGGGTTTATCTTGTAAAATATAGGTGATATTCGCACCAAAAAGTTGCCCATCTCCGGTTTGATTTTTGACTTCCCCTCCCGTCTCCGGACTAATAATGATGCCAATATCTGTGATTCCCGCAGTTACCATTTCTTCAATGCCATACCATAAAATAGGTTTATTGGCAACGGGAACGAGTTGTTTTGCACCTGTATAAGTTAGCGGGCGTAAGCGTGTACCTTTACCACCAGAGAGAATCAATGCTTTCATAATGATGATGATTGAGAGTACCAGTCTTGGAGCATGAGTCTGAGTCTTTGTCGCCAATGGGGGGGATATGTTCCGAGAACTTGTGATATTTTGCCACAAGCGAGGACAGGATAAGCAGGACGACGGGCTAAGGTGGGATATTGGGCGGTAGTGATGGGGATAACTTGGGGAGGTGTGAGGGGAAAACCCAGTTGCTGGGCTTCTGTAAAAATGGCGACGGCGAAATCATACCAGCTAATCACGCCACTATTAGTATAGTGGTAAGTGCCAGTTATTTCTGGTGTTAATTGTGGTATTATTTGAGCGATCGCATCAGCAATATCTCGCGCCCAAGTCGGGCTACCAATTTGATCTGTAACTACACCAATTTCTGAACGTTCTTTACCTAATCTCAGCATGGTTTTGACAAAGTTACTTTTACCAAAACTGCCATAAACCCAAGCTGTCCGCAGAATAATATGATCGGGATGGATTTTTTTAATTGCTATTTCTCCCGCTAGTTTAGTTTTCCCGTAAACACTTAAAGGGTTGGTTTGATCTGTTTCTTGATATGGGCGACTTTGTTCACCATCAAATACATAATCAGTAGAAATGTGAATTAAGAAACAACCAATTTTTTGACTTTCTTCCGCCATAATTTGCGGTGCTGTAGCATTGATGGCGTGAGCTAATTCTGGTTCCGTTTCCGCTTTATCTACAGCAGTGTAAGCAGCAGCGTTAATGATTATTTTTGGTTGGATATCTCTGATAATTTGACGCAGGTTATCGGGTTGAGTCAAATCTATTTCAGCACGTGCTAGGGAAATAACCTTGTATTGAGGTGTAAGAATTTGTGCTAATTCCTGACCAACTTGACCGTTACTTCCTAATAGTAAAATGGGTTCATTCATATATTTCTGCGCTGCTCAATGCTTGCGCGTTGCTATCTTTATCTGATAGGATAGGCTGCTGTTTGATAGGCCAATTAATCCCTATATCTGGATCATTCCACATAATAGTGCGATCGCCTTGAGGATAATAATAATCTGTAGCCTTATATAGCACTTCCGCAGTTTCTGATAGTACCAGAAAACCGTGAGCAAAGCCCGGTGGTATCCACAGTTGACGTTTATTTTCGGCGCTGAGTTCATAACCTACCCATTTTCCGCAGGTGGGGGAACTTCTTCTAATATCTACCGCTACATCAAAAACTTTCCCAACCACAGCGCGGACTAATTTCCCTTGGGGTTGAATTATTTGATAGTGTAGTCCCCGGAGGACATTTTCCTGGGAAGCTGAGTGGTTATCTTGAACGAAATTCAGGCTAATACCTAATTTATCTGTAAACTTTTGTTCATTGTAGGATTCCAGGAAAAAACCGCGTGAATCGGCGAATACTTGCGGTTCGATGAGGTAAACCTCAGAAATTTCAGTTGGTATAACTTTCACAGGTATGAATGATAATGCTATTGGCAAGAATAATTTACCATAGATGTCACAACCAAATTTTACCCAGCTTACCTGTTAAACCGTGATAAGTGCCGAGTACACAAGCCCACAGCTTTAATTGTTGGTTGTCAAAATCATACAACATAATCCAAAACATATTACTCAGCATATACTTAATCCGCCTCATTATGCTGCTTATTTGATAGACACCTTGAGCATAACGAGTTTCTAAATAAGTATGATTACGACAGATATAGTAATGACGTAAAGCCGAATACTTTTGTAAAGAGCGTTTTTTGTGAAAGAATTTGATTTGCACAGGAGTGCCAAAGTTATGCTGCATAATAGCTGATATCACGATGAAGTTATGAAAACCTGCTTGCTTCAAGCGCAAACCATAATCAAGATCAATTCCATCAATGAATAAATCGGTGCGGGGAAGAGAAACAGTTTTTGCAGCAGATAGAACAATTAAAGAACCAGAAGTAATCGGTGCATCACATTCATAATATTTTTCCTGATTTTGCGGTTGACAAGGGGTAAAACAATCTCGATAAAATATGGCTCCGGGAACGGTTTGATGGCTTCTATAATCAATGGCCGTGGGTGCAATAATTCCAATAGAATCTTGAGATAATTTGATGCTTTCGTAACCAGATAACAGTTGAATTAAGCAATCCTTTTGTGGTATACTGTCTTGGTCAAAAGTCCATAGAAAATCATAGTCTTGCTCAATTGACCATGCGATCGCCCAACTTAAGCCTGCACCAATGCCGATATTTTCTGGATGAAACTTGATTTCAATATTATCTGCATTTACTAAACCTAATAAAGGCTCCTGACTAGAGTTATCTAATATCAGCAATTTCTCCACAGACACAGATTGAGACTGAATAGCATTAATACAATTCATAACTGCTTCCGAGTCTTCATAAGCAGTAATATAAGCAGCTATTTTATATTGAGATACCATTATTTTTTAGATAATTAAATCTCAATCACTTGGCGTACTTGGCGACTTGGCGGTTCGACAAATAATCAATAGCAGCTTCCAACTTAGCATCAGAAAAACTAGTATTTGTTTGTGATTCTATTAAATATCTAGGCGCAGAACGACTAATAGCAAAAGTTCTTTGAGGTTCGACTATTTCCCCTTGATAATTTTTTCTCACCTGAATATTCGCGCAAAACTCCTTAACAATCCCCTTATAATACTTGAGAGCAAAATCCAGACTAATTTGATTTTCGTAAAGCTCAACCAAAATTTTCGGCTCAACCACAAATGTAAACTCACTTAATAACCACGTAGAGTTTAAAATTTTCTGCCAAAAATCCACAAACCACACACAAATATGTAAATAATGATCTTCATTAAAAAATAACTTGTGATCGATAATAAATGCTGAATTTTCCCAAGCATAAGGAGTCCATAATTCTAACTTAGCGCCATCTACACAAACTCGACTAATTTCTGCAAATATTTTTGTGGGATCTTTCAGGTGTTCTAAACAGTGGGATGAGTAAACATAATCAACACTGTTATCAGCTAAGGGTAAAGTATCAGTTTCAAAATTCACCACATAATCAACACCAGGTTGAGGAAATATATCAATCCCAATTGTTCCTGGTTTTTTACAACCACCACAGCCCAAATCTAATTGTAAGTAACTCATGTTTATAATTCCTAATTAACTACGAGTGTGAATTGCTAAAATAGCATCTTGCCAATCTTGAGCGCAATGTTTTAATGTTCTGGTGGATAAGACGTATGCTTGAGCTTGTTTCGCTAATTTCTGTCGTAAGGTATGATCATTTAATAAAATTTCAAAGGCTTCTATCCAAGCGTGGGAGTGATTTTCTGCTAAATATCCAGTTTCCAAATGACGAACGGTATTTTGATATGGTGGAACATCACTGTAAATACCCGGTATTCCTAAAGCACTGTAATCGAGAAATTTAATATCAGACTTACAGCGTGTAAATAAATTGTCTTCTAAAGGTGCAATTGCTAAGTCCCATTTGATATTTTGACTCATCCAGCGCATAAAATCAGGATATTTATCATTTCCACCTACGTCTACCACTTTCACAGATAAGTTATGAAAAGCTTTTAATATAGATACGTCAGCAATACTACCAATTAATTGGAGTTCGATTTGACCTGAATATTTTCTTAAGGTGGTACGTAATGCTTGTAAAATCATCATCAAATCATCGTCATGGGAACGAGTTCCCATATAACCAATAACTGTTTTATGCTGATAATTTTGCTGTTCACTTTCCCCAGAAATGCTACTTTCTAAAAGCCGTTCATCTAAAGCATTGGGAACTACAAAAATGTTCGAGTTTAATATAGATAAACGTTGCTGTAAATAGTGGGTGGAAACGATAATACCGTCAGCTTCTCTGGCTAAATAACGGATTACCATGAGTTTTTCATCGGCTAGTTCATTTTGTGCTATGGCATGAAATTTTAAATCTAAGAGGTTATCATCAATAGAATAGATTAAGCAAGTACCGTTTCTGCGGACTTTTTCAACTAATTTTTCGGCTTGAGACAAGGTAATATTTGATTTCCAGGTGCGTTCCACAATAGTGACATCCGCAGCTTGAAATCTGGTTCCTTGACTAACTAAAAAAGTTTCTTGGTTCGTAGGGTGTGTTAGAGGTAGAAGTAACCTGATAAAGGAGGAACCGTGGGGGGATGTTGTATTGCTATGTTCGTAAAGAACATGAATGCTGATGTTTTTACAATTTACTTGAGTCATTACCTGGAAATAGGGAATTTAAAATATTGTATGCAGCTTTTTCGGGAAAGTATTGACAAATGTCATTAATTGCAGTTTGTTGTAGTTTTTGGCGGAGGTTTTGATCTAAAATTAAGCTGTTCAATTCGTTAAAACAGGCTTCTTGAGAGCTAGTATCTACGATTAAGCTATTTTTACCATGAATAGCGAAACTGGATGCACCTCCTGTTTTGGGGACTATAACTGCTGCGCCACAAGCCATTGCTTCCATTGCGGTTAAACCCATTGCTTGAAAGCTGGAAAAATCCACAAAGATGTCAATTTCATTCAGCAGAAATGCTAGTTGTGAACGGGTTAAAATTCCGGCGTTACACCAGGGAAAGTCTTGAGTTAGTTGCAGAAATTGTGGGTCGTTGGATTGACAGCCAAAGATAATTATTTCTATGTTGCTACCGTGAGTTAAAGAGATTTTTTGTAATACTTGCATTGTTAACTCTGCGGCGCGACGGGGGCTGTCTGGGCGAATCATTGCGCTGATTCTTAAAGGTCTTTGGGGCCAATTGACATCACGGCGTTTTTGGGGTCGATATAGGTCTATGTTGACACTGGGTCCGACTATTTCACAATCAGTATTTAGTTGATTTTGAACTAGGTTACGGTTCCATTCTGTTTTGCTAAATTTAACTAAGTCTGGATATTTGGTGTAGGATTTCCAAGCTATTTGATATTCTGGTGATGTTTGGGCAAAGAAGTAGGGTTCAAAGTCTTGTACATAGTATCCTCTGACGGGAGTTTTGCCGTTTTGATTGAATATTTCTAGCCAGTAAACTGATTTATATAAGGTGGCAATTACGGCATCATATTCAGGTAATAGGTGGGATATTTCGTATTCGTTATCTACATAAATAATGGGAATTGTGTTTTCGGGATAGCCGTTTTCAAAACTGGGGCGATGATGAGTAAAGTTGATGATTCTCACATCTATGCCCATTTTTTGCATGGCTGCGGCTTCTTGAAAGACGACGTTTCCACCACCACCAGGTTGCATGATGGGTAAGATGATTAAAAGACGTTTTCCTTCCCAGCGCGCTTTACCATCGGTGAGCAATTTTTGGCGGGATAGCATAACTCGACTACGCGATCGCATCCCTGCAATTACTCTGTCATTTTGACAAAGATTCACACCGTCGCTGACGATTTGCTGTCCATGTTTGCTAATTAAGGCTTTGTCAGCGCGATCGCACAGTTGTTTTCGTTTTTCGTGGGAATAACTGCGGGATTGACTGTGGTATATATATGTATCGTCGGCGATCGCTAATTGCAATCCTGCTTTTTGCGCTCTTAAACAATAGTCGTTTTCTTCACCATACCCTGCGCCAAAGGTGTCTTCGTCAAAGTAACCTATACTGGCGATGGTTTGCCGTTTAATAGCCAGACAAAACCCGTTTAAGAAGGATATACGGGGATATAACCGCCAGGAGTAATCAGCCACTAGCTTACCCATATAGCTGACAGTCATCCCTGAGGGTAATTTATTTTCCGCCCAGTCGCCGTTCTCCGTAATTTCTGGGATAGATTGCCAAGATGCAGTATTAGAAAGTGGTCCGACAATGCCAATTTTAGGGTCAGATTCCCCACAAGCAACAATTCTATCTAACCAATTGGGTGTAACGATGGTATCGCTATTTAATAAGATGGCATAATCACCTTTAGACTTTTGCAAACCTTGATTAGCGGCGAAAGTGTAACCTTTAGCTGTTTCGTTTCTGATTAAGGTAACATTTTGACTATGGGCAAAGTCTGCCAAATATTGAGTCGTTTCCTCTTGGCTACCATCATTGACAATAATAATTGTATAAGGCATTGAGGAGTAACGCACAACGGATTCCAGACATTTTTTGACATCTTCTAGAGCGTTGTGGACGCAAATAATTACATCTACATTTAGAGAATGTTTTGTAAGTGGTGCGGGAGGTAATATTTGCTCTATTTGCAGAGAAAATGATGCTGTTTGTTTGTTGCTAGAAACAGAATTTGTGGTATAATTAGCAGTTGATTTTGGTTGAGATACAGAAGATTTAAAAGCTGTTTCTTTGAATTTAAACCACAATTTTCGCAGCTTCCAAAACTTGCTAGTTTCCATCGCTGCAATGATGGTTTTACAGTATTCTAATTCCCTCTGAATCTCTTGTAGTTGGGATTGCGATCGCTCTGATTCGGTTTCAGTTTGTCTGATTTGAAATTGGGATTTTTCTAACTGTTTCTGGGTGTGCTTCAGTTGAGCTTGGAGGCGTTCCAGTTCTCTATGACTATGTTCACTTTGAGATTGCGATCGCGCAAATTGTGCCTGAGTATGTTGTAATTGAGATTGCGATCGCGCAAATTTTACCTCTAGTTCTTGCAATTGGAATTGAGATTTTTCTAATTCCCCCTGAGTATGTCGCAGTTGAGATTGGGATTGTTCTAGTTCCCCCTGAGTATGTCGCAGTTGAGATTGAGATTTTTCTAGTTCCGACTGAGTTGATTGTAATTGTAACTGAGATTCTGCAACTTCCCTTTCTACCTTTTGTAGTTGAGATTGGGATGTTTCTAGCTCTCCCTGAGTTGATTGTAATTGCAACTGAGATTCTGCAACTTGCCTTTCTGCCTTTTGTAGTTGAGATTCCGTCAAATCCCTTTCTACTAATAATTTTTGATATCTACTGTTGAGTAAACTATCTTTACCTTCTGGAGATAGAGGAAATGCTCTAATGATAAATTGTAGAGTATCAACATCTTTATCTTCCTGGAGATAGCGAATAACTTCTGAGCTAAAGTTACTTTCATCAAGTTTAGGGATTAAATCAGACTCAGAAAAAACCGCTAATTTAGTTCTGTCTATTTCATCAATAAAATATCCCGTATTATGAAATAATTCTTGAGATGTTTCACGGGTAAAGAATCTTAAATGGGTATCATCTAATATCCCTAAATTCGTATATTTAAAGTTACCATTAAGTAATGCTAAACGAATAGCTCCATGAGCAATATTAGGAATAGAAGCAACTATACAACCATATTCTTTTAAAATACCTTTGGTTTCTTCTAAAACTTTCCAGGGGTTACGCAGATGTTCTAACACATCTCCAAATATCACCACATCAAACTTTTCCCTGGGTAATATTTTAGTCAAAGAGACAAAATCCAAATCTGCTACTATGACTTTTTCACAGTATTTTTCAGCTACTTTAGCTGCATCTGGATTGATTTCAATTCCTGTAACAACACAATCTCTTTTTTGCAGCAAATGTGCTAATAAACCTGTTGCACAACCAAAGTCTGCAACTTGCTTTCCTTTTCCAATCAACTGCAACATTTTTTTGAGACTGCTATTGTCATCAAGAGCCTCTTCTGTCAGTTCTTCCGGCGATGGATAATCTTTATTCATAATTTTTAGATAACTTACTGTGCTATGGCAATTGTTGAAACTATCTCTCTTGCAAATTCCACAACCATTGGCTGATCGATTAAAGCATGAATCCGTTTTCCCGTATCTGGAGGTAAAACTTGAAAAACCATTGCATTATCAATCCAATCAAAAGTTAGGGCTTCATAGTTTTCTGCACCCGCAACTGTAATACTATAAGAACTGGCTCTTAAAGGTACTTTGAATTTAAATCTAATTTCTAGTTTTTCTTCAGTTTCTAAATTCTCAATTAGAATATTTTCTTCTAAAGTATTACTGCCAATTAATTCATTCCCATTTTTATCACAAATGAAAAACCCAACGATACAACTTTTGAGAGGAACATAAGCTTTCAGTTGGACAATTAAACTCACTTCTTCATTAAATCCCAAGACCGGACTTTCCCCAGCATCTTCTCCTAAATGGTTCAATAACTTAACTTTTTCAATCCGCGCTTTACCACTTCCTCGGCGTTGAAGTTTTCCCGAAGATTCCTTAACTGATAGAATATCAACATCTACTGATTCTGATGATTGATTGTTGACAGCGTTAATTTCCTCTATTGGCTGTATTAGTTGAGATTCTAGCTCTGTCTGGTTTAAACTCAATTCTAAATCAGTTACCAGTTTTAAATATTCAATGATCACAGTATTAGGCAAACCGGAAGTGCGTATTGCGCCATCGTGAATCATGACTGCGGAATTACACAAATTTTTAATAGCTCCGGAATCGTGAGAAACAAATAAAGTTGTCACCCCAGAATCCATTAAATCTCGCATCCGCCGCATACATCGATGTTGAAATACAACATCACCAACAGCTAATGCTTCATCAACTATTAAAATTTCGGGATTGACGTTAACCGCTACAGCAAAGGCTAAACGGACAAACATCCCGCTTGAGTATGTTTTTACAGGTTGATCAATAAAGTCGCCTATATCTGCAAATCCGGCTATATCATCAAATTTGTGTTCAATTTCTTTTTGTGTTAACCCCAATAAACGCCCATTAAAAAATACATTTTGTCGTCCTGTAAATTCTGGGTTAAAACCACTTCCCAGTTCTAACAAAGCAGACACACGCCCTTTAACGTGTACTTCACCGGTGGTTGCTGTCAAAGTTCCGGCGATAATTTGTAATAGGGTACTTTTACCGGAACCATTGCGGCCGATAAATCCGACTGTTTCTCCTTTAGGAATGTCTAAATTAATATCTCTCAACGCCCAAAATTCGTCAGAACTACTTTTACCCGGTAATAAAATTTCTTTCAATCTATCTACGGGATGAGAATAGCGCTGAAAACATTTGGAGACATTTTTGAGAGAAACTGCAATTTCTTCTCCCATGTTGTGAATATCACTCCTTAAATTTTTCAAATAATCAGGAAAATGAAACTTTTATCACATATTTACAGGACATCTGCGAAAGCTGGACGCAAGCGTTTATAAACTGCAAACCCAAAACAAAATATGATCAATGATATGCCCGTAGCTACGCCCCATTCTCCCCAGTGTTGCACCTCCCCAACTAAAATTAAATCACGATATACTTCGGCGATCGCCGTCAACGGATTTAACCAAAATACCCAATTACGCCACTCTTCGGGAATTGAGGAAGCCGGATAAATAATTGGTGTTAAATACATCCAAATATTTAAAGCTACTCCCAGCGTTTGGGGAATATCCCGCAAAAAAACTGTTAATCCCGCAGCCAAATAACCCAAACCTGCCGTTAACAATAACTGGGTTAACCAAACCAAGGGTAACAGCGCCAAGGTAGTATGTAAAGTCTGAGTATTTACTGCCACAAATACAATCAGCAATATCAAGCCAAAGGCACTTTCAATGAATGTTGATAAAATAGATACTAAGGGTAATAAACCCAGGGGAAATACTACCTTTTTAACTAAGTTTGGCTGTGCTACCACTGAACCAGCAGATTGCATTAGTCCCCCAGAAAAAGCAATCCAGGGCAGCAAACCGGCAAATAACCACAAACCAAAGGTAAAATTACTTTCTGGCAAAGTGCTGATAGTTAACTTGACTCTCAGTACAATGGAAAATACATAAGTGTAAATTAGTAGTTGGGAAAGCTGATTTACCAAAGGCCATAAATTGCCCAGAATTGAACCCTTATACTTTCCTTCTAAATCTCGGCGTACTAGTGTTCTCAGTAAATCGAATTTAGCCCACAATTGCTGATTTATTGGCAGTATAGTCCTCAGCTTGCCTGCCTTACTGACAGCGCGCCGCATAATTCGTACCAATTCTCGTTTCCTCGCTCACGACTCACACTTAAGTATCATCAATGAAGCCAACTGTTTTGAGGAAATTATCTTCAATGGTTGTTAGTATAAATAATACCTATAACTGAAGATTATTATTCCCAATTATCTGTTTGGTTTCAGAATGAATCAACTATACACAAATATATGATTAATTTAAAACTAACGGACAAAAAACAGACAAAAAAATGATTTTGCCTCTAAATTTAGAGGCAATTTTTGGCTTAAGTTAAACTGTCAGGATCAACACCTAAAGCACGTAAACGTTCTGCCAGTCGTTCTGCCCGTTGTCGCTCCTGTTCTGCCCGTTGTCGTTCTTGTTCGGCTAATTCTGCCAGTTCTGTGGGTATGAGTAATTTAGCCCCTGTATCTAAGCGATAAAATCGTAAAAGTTCCCCTTCAACTTCTACCCGCAAGCCTAAAGGTTGAGACAATCCATCGGTAATTGGTTGGTAAATTTCATCCTGCAAACGATAACCCTGTAATTTGGAGTTAATCCATTCTCCTTTGGGGTCAAATAACCAGTATTCTAAAACACCTAGTTGTTCATACAAGAGTTTTTTTTGCTCTTGATCTTGCTTTTGAGTACCTTTACTGGTCATCTCAAATACCACTTGTGGTACTTGACCTTCTTCCCAAACTTTATAGTTGTCTCTACCTCCAGGCGGTACATCAAAAATTACCATGACATCCGGTGCAACTCTTAATTTGGGAAAACCTTGAGCATAATAAAGAAATTGATTTGCTAATACCGTGGCTTGTCTCCCTGTAAGGTACTGTTTCAGGACTTCTAAGGTGGTTAAAAGGGCATAGAGATGTATATAAGTTTCCGCCACAGGTTCTCCATCAGCACTAGGATAGTCAATGTTTGTAGCTGCTAAATTGATTGTGGTAGTCATAGATGTTACCTAATCAGTTAAAGTATCTGGGTTAACTCCTAGAGTACGCAAAGGTTCCACAAATTTTTGCCTTTGTTCGCTATTATCCCCGAAATGTATCACCGAAGGGACACTGATTCGGCTAAACTGAGACTTGGTTTATTGCATTGTGACTAGGCATGGAAATCGGACAAAAGGTTAAAGTTTTGCGTCTGCGCGATCGCGTATCTGCTTCTATTGCGAAAAAACTCGGACAAATAGGCATTATCCAAGGCTACAAAGTTACCGATGGTCGGGGAATTGGTGTAGTGGTACTGTTTGACGACAATTCTTCCACTTGGTTTTTTGAAGATGAAATCAAACTTGTGTAGTAGATAAAACTCCAAGCGGAAGCTAAGAGTATTTGCCTAGTGCTAAGTTGGAGTTGAACAAATTGGCGGGAAAAAGAGAATCAACTAATGTCCCTGATATTGACATTTTTGGGCAAAGGCGGTGTAGAGCGGACTAAAATTGCGATCGCCGCCGCCAAGTTATTGGCAAGCCAAGGCAAGCGTGTACTTCTAGCAGGGTTAGCAGAACCAGTTTTACCCATTTTACTGGATCAAACCCTAACTCCTGACCCCCAGGAAATTGCCCCGAATTTACAGGTTGTGCAGTTTCAATCGTCTGTCTTGCTAGAACGCAGCTGGGAAGAAGTGAAAAAACTGGAGGCGCAATATCTCCGCACGCCCATCTTCAAAGATGTTTATGGTCAAGAACTGGTAGTATTACCGGGGATGGACAGCGCCCTGGCCTTGAATGCTATCCGCGAATATGATGCCAGTGGCAAATATGACGCGATTATCTACGACGGCACAGGTGATTCCTTAACCCTACGACTGTTAGGGATGCCAGAATCTCTCAGTTGGTATGTCCGGCGATTTCAGCAATTATTTGTCAACTCTGATTTAGGCAAAACTATTGCGGAATCGCCCTTAATTCAGCCGCTCATTAGCAGCTTTTTTAATGTCAACTGGACAGCAGATAATTTTGCTCTCCCCACCAACCAAGTGAATGGTTTTTTAGATAAGGGAAAAGCCGCCCTTGCTGATCCCAATCGTGTTGCAGCCTTCTTGGTGAGTACACCAGACCCCCTACAAGTAGCAAGTTCTCGTTATTTGTGGGGTAGCGCTCAACAAATCGGTTTAACTGTTGGTGGTGTAATTCTGGTATCACCTGAGCCACAAGTCAACCTCTCGGAAGAATTTACACCTCTGCCTGTGAGCGTTGTTCCCGATGTACCCACAGGGGAATGGCAACCTGTGATCGATGCTCTACCCAACTTTGTAGAACAAGCACTACAGGCTCCCAGACCCATTGAAATTGACACTCACAATCGTCAAGTCCGCTTATTCTTGCCAGGATTTGATAAAAAGCAAGTCAAACTTACCCAATATGGTCCAGAGGTGACAATAGAAGCCGGAGACCAACGGCGGAATCTCTTCCTACCCCCAGCACTAACTGGTAGACAGGTGACAGGAGCCAAATTTCAGAATAATTATTTGATAATTTCTTTTTAAGTCCTGGGTATTGGGGATTGGGGACTGGGGACTGGGGATTGGGGACTTGGTATCAGGTATTGGGTATTGGATATCGTAACAATGTTTTCCCACATCTCCCACACTTCCCACACTCCCCACACTCCCCACACCTCCCACTCCCGACTCCCTACTCCTTACTCATAGTGTTATGTCAGAATCAACCCCGATTAACCCTAATTCTCAGCCAACTGAGGCTATGGATTCAGTGAAACCCAACGAGGAAATTACAGCAGTTAGCGATCGCAGCGCCAAGACTCGCCAGTTACTAGGGATGAAAGGCGCAGCACCAGGGGAAAAATCTATCTGGAAAATTCGTTTGCAACTGATGAAACCCATCACCTGGATTCCCCTGATTTGGGGCGTAGTCTGTGGTGCGGCTTCTTCGGGTAATTACACCTGGACACTGGAAAATGTCTTGATGTCAGCAGCTTGTATGTTGCTTTCGGGGCCTTTACTTGCAGGTTATACCCAAACTTTAAATGAATACTATGACCGGGAAATTGACGCGGTAAATGAACCCTATCGCCCCATTCCTTCTGGTGCGATTCCTTTACCCCAAGTGATTACACAAATTTGGGTATTGTTAATTTCGGGAAATGCTCTGGCTTTTGCGCTAGATGTTTGGGCTGGTAATGAATATCCCACCATCACCACTATTGCTATTTTGGGTTCCTTTATTGCCTACATTTATTCTGCGCCACCATTAAAGCTGAAACAAAATGGTTGGTTAGGCGGTTATGCCCTTGGCGCTAGCTATATGGCTTTTCCTTGGTGTACTGGTCATGCGTTGTTTGGCGAACTGAACTGGAAAATTGTGGTGATTACTGTGGTTTACAGTTTGGCTGGTTTGGGTATCGCCATTGTGAATGATTTTAAGAGTGTGGAGGGCGATCGCCAGTTCGGGTTAAAATCATTTCCTGTGATGTTTGGTGTCACCAAGGCAGCTTGGCTCTGCGCCATCATGATTGATGTCTTTCAAGCCCTAATTGCAGTCTATCTGATCACTATTCACGAAAACCTTTATGCAGCAATTTTGCTACTGTTAATTATCCCCCAAATCACCTTTCAGGATATGTATTTCCTCCGTGATCCCCTGAAAAATGATGTAAAATATCAAGCCAGCGCTCAACCGTTCCTAGTTTTAGGAATGCTTGTAGCTGGTATCGCCCTCGGTCATGCGGGGATTTAATTGGGGACTGGGGATTGGGGATTAGGGATTGGGTATTAGGTATTGGAAAGTAACAATCTTTCCCCCCACACCTCCCACACCTCCCACACCTCCCACACCTCAAATTTGTACCTCTGTAGTCGGAAGTAAGGAATCAGGAGTTAGGAGTTAATATACTTCTAACTCTCAATTTTTATCAGGACTTACCATGTTAGATTTGATAAATTTTGTTCTTCAGGGGATTCAACCATTATTAATCCCTATTTGCTTTATCACTGCTTGGACTGTAATAATTCTCTTGGCTTGGAGTCTTTGGGTAGCGGCTAAAGATGGTGTCACTACAGCCAAACAAATGCATCAAATCCCTTGTGCTAACTGCCAATTTTTTACTAACAATTACCGTTTAAAATGTACTGTACACCCATCCACTGCTAGTACAGAAGAGGCTATTGATTGTTCTGACTATCAACCAAAGACCAATCCTATGCTCTACTAGAATAGGGAGTATAAAATTTTAAATCACAAATAGATTGATGCTAGTTCAAAAGCTTAACGACTGTCCAGAATTTATGGCTGGAGATAATACTATTCTGCGGGAATTGCTACATCCGGATAAGCAAGCTCTGGAATTACGCTATAGTTTGGCTCACGCCACTTTACCAGTGGGGAAAACATCTCAACCCCATTCCCTGACTACTTCAGAAGTTTATTATATTCTCAGTGGCCAGGGAGAAATGCATATTGATGGTGAAACGCGAATAGTTGAACCCGGAGATGCGGTGTATATTCCCCCCAATGCGCGCCAATTTATTCGTAACTCTGGGGTTGAACCATTGATATTTATTTGTATGGTTGATCCTGCATGGCGCAAAGAAGATGAAACGGTTTTTGATTAATTCTTCCTTGAATGCCAATATCTGCAATAAATAACGTAGGGACAATTATGTCCCTACAACAGTTCGGGAATGCTTTTTATTGCAAGCAATGAAATATATAGCACTACGCATACACATGAGGAGATAAACTGATCATAAAAGTTAGACACCGAAAGGCTTTTACCCCACTCCCCACTCCCTACTCCCTACTCCCCAGCTATAAAATACATTTTGATTCAGTGAAAAAACTGATTTCTACTTAAATTTTTAAGTTTTTCAGAAATGGGGTAAATACTGGCACTATTTCCGGACGACTGACAGCTAAAGTGGGGAAAGAGCGATCGCTATAATCTTCACCTGATAACAAGGGAAATGGCTGATCTTTGAGAGATTTCCAATTACCACCGGCAGCCTGCACAATTACCCAAGCCCCGGCTATATCCCAAATCTTGGGTGTGGCTTCAATTCCACCTAATGTTGCCCCACTTGCCACTGTGAGAAAATTATAACTAGCGACACCCAGCATCCGCATTTTGCAGGGAAACCCTGTTTGAATCACAGAAGTGCTACGGGAACAGAAGTTAAAGAAGTGATTGTTACTGGGAGCATCACTACTGGTATGGATGGGGTGATGGTTGAGAAAAGCCCCTGAAGGTGTTGTTAATCCAGATGAACCAGCCCAGAAACCGTGAAAAACTTGCCCTAATGGTGGAACATTAACGTAGCCAAAAATCGGTGTACCTTTATACAGTAATCCCAGGGAAATTGACCAAATGGGCAGACCCCTTGTAAAGTTGGTAGTGCCATCTAAAGGGTCGATAACCCAGCACCACTCTGTACCTGGAAACACCTTGTTATTTTCTTCGCTTAAAATGCCATGATCGGGGAAATGAGAGGCGATCACATCACAAATTTCTTGATCTGCCCATTTATCCGCTTGGGTGACTAAACTACCGTCAGCTTTTTGAGAAGCCTGCACTTTGCCAAAATCTTGCATCAACTGCTTTCCCACTCTGGTAGTGGTAGTTTCAGCAAAGTCGAGAATTGTTGTCCAAAAATCATTCATGATTTAATTCTCGCCCAAAAGCGTTCTTGAGCCAAGATTTAGTCTAAATCATTTTCCAAAATAGATGCGATCGCTTGTTTAGCATTGCTTTGAAATTCCCTGACATTGACTCGACTCAGGAACCACACAGCCAGCAGCATTCCCAAGGCTTGGATAGCAAAAACTAAACTATAGGCCATAACTGTTTGTGAGAAAATCCCTTTCCCCAAATCCAACACAGCACCGCCACTCACAGTAGCCACACCCCGCGAAATTGCCTGTGCTAAACCCCATGCGCCGATAAAAGTCCCCGCCGTTTCGGCTGCGGTTAAATCTAACATTAAGCTAATCGCCCCGGTTGTAGTCACACCAGATGTCAGACCATAACAAAATAATGCCCCCCGCAGCAGTTCTTTATCGGCAGTAAAACCGGATAAAATCACCAATACAAAGGAAAATGCTACCAAAAAACAGCCCAATTTCGCAGTTCTTTGTTTACCTATCCGTGGCACAACTAAAAATCCTGTACCACCTAGACCAATCAGTGTCCCTACACCCGAATAAGCATTGAGTCTCGTGGTTTCTGCCACAGACATTCCAAAAACTTCACCACCATAAGGTTCAATCACCGGTTCTTGCATAAACAAACTGATGGTGAGAACTAACAAAAAGCTAAAAAATAAACCCGTTTGGCGACTAGCAGTCAGTACCTTCAAAGCAGTTTGCAGAGTAATTTTATCTTCCCGTTCTACCGCAGTGGAGCGCAAGGTATAACGAGAATATTTTTTTTCCACCTTGTATGTAGATAATAGACATAACCCAAAAACCACGGCGGGGAGAATTAAAAATAGGCGATTAATAGAGTTTTGCAGTGCTGCTAACTGTTCCGGTTGACTGTAAAGAGATGTGAGTGTAGTTTCTAAAACATCTGAGTCCGGGGTTGGTGCTGGTAATAATACAGAGCTAATAATTGCACCCATAACAATCCCCACAATTAGCATTGACCAGACAACACCAACTAATTGAGAGCGATTCTCTTCATCAGAAACATCTACTAACAAAGCCGCAAAGGGAGTAGAACTAGAACTTAACGCCAATCCATAGAAGGCAAAAATTCCTGCTAGCAAAGCCACCCAACCATAAGTTTGCAATGTCCAACCCTGAGCATAAAAACTAGCTCCTAATTGCCACGTTGCTTGTACTGCTAAAAAGGATGTAGTCACAAATACAGCCGCACCCACGCAAACGTAACCAGTGCGATGATGTCCCAAAAATGGTTTCGCATCAGACATTTGACCAAACCACAGTCTGGCTGGTGCAACCAATTGGTGCATGGCTATAGTTCCGGCTACCACAGTGGCTGGAAGTGCTAATTCCTTAATCATAATTCGATTCAGCACACCCAGAGTCAGCAGTGACATGATGCCTAATCCCATCTGAAATAAGCCTAACCGAAACATGGTTAGTACATTAACTTTGGGTATCCCCTGGGAGTT
Source organism: Nodularia chucula CCY0103 (assembly GCF_963923915.1). Lineage (NCBI taxonomy): Bacteria > Bacillati > Cyanobacteriota > Cyanophyceae > Nostocales > Nodulariaceae > Nodularia > Nodularia chucula. The sequence continues at coordinate 23,115 of NZ_CAWUOL010000005.1, forward strand.
GGTTGGAGAATCAAATACTTCACCGTTTGCCATAGCTATTTTTGAATATGGGATTAATTTTCCTATTAACTCACGATAAACCCAACTCCCAGAAATTGAGGGAGTTCTCCAGATAAAATAAATTTTTCATTCACCAAGCCCCGTTGGGGCGGAGTGTAGGGTCTCTGACAGGTGTAGACAAACCAACAAAGAAGGGGGTTACACCCTAACCCCTACCCCCAACACCCTATTATTGACACTGTTTATTGCCTGATTTTGGTCGATTTTATTCCTAGCGTTAAACTATAAAAGTAAAGAAATGTAAAGAAAATCAATATAGTCACATGAAAAATATCACATTAGGACAACATGGCCCCAGTGTTACACCCCTGTGCATTGGTACTTGGGCTTGGGGTGATAAACTTTTTTGGAATTATGGAAATGGCTATGGTGTAGAAGAGGTAGAAGCCGCTTTTACAGCAGCATTAGAGGCGGGTGTGACTTTCTTTGATACTGCGGAAGTTTATGGCTTGGGACTGTCGGAAAAATTATTAGGGCAATTCATCCAAAAAGCCCCACAATCTGTGCAAATTGCCACGAAGTTCGGTCCTTTACCTTGGCGCTTTACAGGTCAATCGGTATCTGATGCTTTAACGGAAAGTCTCAAACGTTTACAGCTAGAGCGAATTGAACTGTATCAAGTCCATTGGCCCTTTGCTTTCTTTTTAAGTCAAGAAACTTTGATGAATACCCTAGCCGATGAAGTGAAGCGGGGTAGAATTGCCGCAGTAGGGGTAAGTAATTATTCAGCAACACAAATGCGGGAAGCGCATCAAATATTAGGGGTGAAAGGAATACCTTTGGCGGTGAACCAAGTCCGTTACTCTTTATTAACCCGTCAAATTGAAAGTAATGGAATTTTAGCCACAGCCCGTGAATTGGGTGTGACTATTTTGGCCTATAGTCCCTTAGCACAAGGACTGCTTACAGGTAAATACACACCTGAGCGCGTTGCAACTCCCAGTGGTGCGAGGAAGGTTGATCCCCGATTTAGTAAAGAAGGGTTGCAAAAAATTGCTCCAGTAATTTCTTTACTTAACAGTCTGGGAGAAAAGTACGATCGCACTCCTGCTCAAGTAGCCCTGAATTGGTTAATTGCTCAAGGAAATGTGATTCCTATTGCTGGGGTCAAAACTCCTGAACAGGTAAAACAAAATGCAGGTGCTTTGGGCTGGAAATTAAACACTGAGGAAATAGGGCAACTAGAAAAAGTTACTCGTCTTTGGCTGAGTTAACAGCTATTAGTCATGAGTCTTTAGTCGCTATATATCACTAATGACTGATGACTAATGATTACTTACTCAGAAGCTTAATCTCTACCTGCATTGGAAGATGATACAGAAGCGTCCCGGCGATTACTACCGCTCCGCAGTTTGGGCTTGGGAGTACTACCGTTGCTGTCTGATTTGTTCCAGGAACGGTTTCTGTCACCTGAAGATTCACCACCACGACGCTTGGCCAATTTGGGCTTGGTGGAAGGAGCATCATCTTGAGGATCTACGCCTGTCTGCAACCAAGCAGGACGAGTTTGATCGTAAGCAATTTGTAATGCAGCTGCGGCGATCGCATGAGCATCATATTCTTCAATCAGTTCGCTGACCATCGGCAAGAATGAAGCTAGGCGTTCGCCAGTTAAGGCTTCTTTCACTTGTTCTTGCAATTTCTGGATGTGTCGGGCTTCAATTTGCGCCCGTGTAGGAATAGAAAGCAACTGCCAATTTTGGCGATTATGGCGCTCAAATGCCTGCTGTTTGCGGCGCTCAAAAGGTTGTACTAAGGAAATTGCTGTACCTTCTTTACCAGCCCGACCTGTACGACCAATGCGGTGAACATAGGTTTCAGCGCTATCTGGTAAGTCAAAGTTAATTACATGGGACAGCAGATCCACATCTAATCCCCGTGCTGCAATATCAGTTGCTACCACCCAGCGCACTTGACGATTCCGGAATCGGGTTAATAATCGCTCCCGCGCCTGTTGGGACAAGTCACCGTGATATTCGTCTACACTGTGACCCGCTCCTTGCAGTAGATTGGTGAGTTCTGCTGCTGTCCGTCTGGTACGCACAAAGATTAAAGCTGTTTCTGGATCTTCCATTTCCAGAATGGGCTGTAACGCTTTGGCTTTTGTCCAATGACGGGGAATCAAATAAGCTACTTGATTGATTTTGTTAGGTGAGGCTTTTGGTTGCTCAACGGTAACGGTAGCTGGATTTCGCAAGAATTTGTTAACAATCATGCGAATGGATGGGGGCATTGTCGCCGAGAATAACGCTGTTTGGCGCTCTTTGGGGGCTTGAGACAAGATTTTGATCACGTCATCAATAAAGCCCATGCTCAACATTTCATCGGCTTCATCTAAAACGAACCACTTGACTTGATCCAGTTTGAGACAGCCTCTATCTAGTAAGTCAATCATCCGCCCTGGTGTACCCACAACCATGTGAACACCACGTTTGAGTTGCATCATTTGGCGTTCGATAGATTGACCACCATAAATTGCCAAAATCCGCAATCCGTCGTTACCGACAAATTGGTTGATGGCATCGTGAACTTGAATTGCTAACTCACGGGTAGGGGCTAATACTAACGCTTGTACAGCTTTGTGATTGACATCTATCTGCTCTAAAATTGGCAGAGAAAATGCTGCTGTTTTGCCTGTTCCGGTTTGAGATTGACCCACGACATCCCGACCTGCTAGTAGTTGGGGAATGGCTTGAGCTTGAATATTTGTAGGTGCTGTAAAGCCAATATTTTCTAATTGCTCAACACGTTTTTGTGAAAGACCGAGTTCTTGAAAAGAAAGTGTCATTAATTCTCCTAGATTTTGTTTTTTGGTTTTCGATTCGATTTGTGCATCTGACGGCAGTTTCCGGCCTTTGTCAGATTTCCAGCCAGTGTCTGAAACTCTCACTTGAGAGAAAGCGCTAGGCTGTTGGCGTAGCGTGTCTGAAACAAGCAATTTTCAGGCAAGAGAGTCCGCTATTAGGCTGGATGTGACTCTCAGGTTGCAACACTGCATGGTGTTAGACTCACCCTGCTACCTTTAGTTGTGGTAACTATTGACCACTTCACCATAAAGGTCGTAAGTATCAGCACTGTGGATTGCTACTGGCACGATGGTTCCTAATTTTGCCTCGCCATCGACATATATCTGACCATCGACTTCTGGGGAAAATCTGCCTGAGCGACCGATCAGCTTTCCACTATCAGGGTGTTCTTGTTCAATCAGGACATCAACAATTTTGCCGATTTCCTGTTGATTTTTTTTACCGGCTATCGGCTCTTGCAACGCCATTAATCTATGCCAGCGTTCGTCCATCAGTTCTTGGGGTAACTGATTGGCTAGCTTATAGGCGGGCGTTCCTTCTTCCGGTGAAAAGGTGAATGCACCAACATGATCAAATTCGTGACGCTGGACGAATTCTAGTAGATGCTCAAAATGCTCTGCTGTTTCTCCAGGGAAACCAACTATAAATGTTGTCCTGAGTACGGCGTTTGGGAGGGCTGCTTTGATGCGTTCAATAATCCCATCATTTACCCGTCCTTGCCAGGGACGATTCATTGAGCGAAGAATATCTGGATGAGAGTGTTGAAGGGGCAAATCTAGATATGGTAAGACGTTTTGAGTTTCTTGAATTGCCTCTATGACATCTGGAGTTAGCCCGGTGGGATATGCATAGTGCATTCTGATCCAGGGTACATCTACTCGACCTAAAGCGCGAAGTAATTCGGCTAACTTTGGTTTACCATAGATATCTAACCCGTAATTGGTGGTGATTTGGGAAATTAAAATAATTTCCTGCACTCCTTGACTAGCTAACTGCTCCGCTTCAGCAACTATAGATTCAATAGTACGCGATCGCTGGTTTCCTCGCAGATAAGGAATAATACAAAATGCACAACGATAATCACATCCTTCAGCTACCCGCAGGTAAGCAACCCCTTCAGTTGTTGTCCGATAGCGGGGGGTATTTTCATCGGCAATGTAGGTTGGTTCTAGACTAACCTCTTTTACCCGTTCTCCTTGTTCGACACGCTCAATTACATTAACAATTTTGTGATAATCACCAGTGCCTACTAATGCTACTGCTTCAGGCAACTCTTCCAATAGTTGTTCTTGAAAGTGCTGCGCCATACAGCCAGTGATCACCACTTTTTTGTTGGCTTCTGCCAGTTCTACTAAAGTTCTGACAGATTCCTGTCTTGCTGCTTCTATAAAACTACAAGTATTAACTATAACGTAATCGGCTAACTCTTCATTTGTATCTACACCATAGCCTGCTTCTACAAGCAGTCCTAGCATATGCTCTGTATCAATGCGATTTTTCTCGCACCCTAAGTGCGAAATTGCAATCGTTGGCTTTTCACCCATATTTTGCAAACATTTTCCGTTTTTTGTATTCTGAATCACCAAGCAGCAAATATATATTTTGCTCCTTGTGAGATACACCTGTACACACTCAGGGATAGGATAGCAGGTTTTAACTGCCAGCTACTGCCTGTGTATACATAACATGGATATTTTTCTGCCATGTTATGAGGTTTTTACTATTTAGTCTATTTCCCTGGGTAAGGTTAGTGTCTTGGATAACCTGAGACACTTATATTTTTTTAACAAATTGTCTGTTGGTATTTTTCATTACCGCAGCGCTTGTGTTGTTAATTTACCCGACGGGAAGCCGCCCAAAGGGCTGATTTTGAGAAGTCGCTACCCGCAGGTAAATCGCGCTCTCTGGGTCGTTTTGGCGACTCAGGATTACGAGACCACGCCTAATAAAGCAGTAATACTACCCTGGTGTTTAGGATGTGCCGACAACGATGTGCTGACAAGTTGCCTAAACTAGGGAAAGCTGCCTTGCGTTTTGTGAGTGGCAAACTCCTCTTCTAGCCAAGTTTTATCTTAACATATCTTAGGGGAGGTTTTACGATAATTTCCATCTTAGGGAAGAGGCAGTAAAACAACCAACTGAAAATACATTTGACTAGTTAGTTAAAAGTCAAGAGGAGCCAGCGTCATCAGCAGGTTCGGTTGACTTGAGGTGACTGGCGTTCAATAGTCAATAGTCAAACAACTTCTAGACTCTCGACTGGTGAACACTAGACCCCGCAAAGCGGATGAAAGACGTGGACTTATATCAGCTATTTAAAACTCGAAGACCGATTATTGGCGTGGTTCATCTACTTCCACTGCCCACCTCGCCCCGTTGGGGAGGTAATCTCAAAACGGTAATTCACCGTGCGGAACAAGAAGCAGCAGCCCTGGCCAGTGGCGGGGTGGACGGCATTATTGTGGAAAACTTTTTCGATGCGCCTTTTGCCAAAAACGAAGTTGATCCCGCAGTTGTCAGTGCTATGACTGTGGTGGTACAACGAATCCAAAATTTGGTGACACTGCCCATAGGGTTAAATGTTTTACGTAACGATGCCAAAAGTGCAATGGCGATCGCCAGCTGCGTACAAGCACAATTTATTCGGGTGAATGTTCTCACAGGAGTCATGGCCACAGACCAAGGATTAATAGAAGGAGAAGCTCATCAATTACTCCGCTATCGGCGGGAATTAGGCTGCGATGTTAAGATTTTTGCTGATGTGTTGGTGAAGCACGCCCGGCCATTGGGTTCCCCAAATCTCACTGTTGCTGTGAAAGATACTATTGAAAGAGGGTTAGCAGATGCCGTAATTTTGTCTGGCTGGGCTACGGGTAGTCCTCCCAACTTAGAAGACTTAGAACTGGCTTGTGGTGCGGCAAATGGGACTCCGGTGTTTATCGGTAGTGGAGCCAACTGGGAAAATATTGCTACACTGATGCAGGCAGCAAATGGTGTGATTATTTCCAGTTCTCTGAAGCGTCACGGTCGGATTGAGCAACCAATTGACCCGATTCGCGTCGCTCAATTTGTAGAAGCCGCAAATAGTCTGGGTCATACTCCCGCTATGGAGTCTATTTCCCGCCCCATGAAAATACATTCTTAGAGTAGCAAGGGGAAAAAGCCGGGGCGTAGGGCGCAAAAAGGAAAGATTGTCCCCAATCCCCAGTCCCCAATCCCCAGTCCCCAATAACCAATTAAAAGCTTATGATTCGCCGTCGTTCTACTCCTTGGATTCATAAATGGTCGCGTCCATTGATGGGGGCGATCGCTGGACTTGGTGCTTTGACAACAGCTTATCTCACTATCGAAAAGTTAACGGGTGGGACTACCGCTTGTGTGGCTGAAGCTGGTGGTAAGGGCTGTAATGATGTCCTATCCAGTCCTTGGGCAACTATCCCTATTTTTGGGGGTCAGCCACTGGCTTTATTCGGCTTGTTGGCTTATGTCGGTATGTTAATTTTCGCTGTTGCGCCTTTGGTATGGAAGCCAAGTGACAAAAATACTCTGCAAAAACTAGAAAACTTGACTTGGTGGCTACTCTTGCTAGGGGCGATCGCCATGTCAGTTTTTAGTGGCTATTTAATGTATGTTTTGGCATTTGAAATCCAAGCCCTTTGTCCTTATTGCATTGGCTCGGCTTTATTCTCTACCAGTCTTTTAGTTTTGACAATTATCGGTCGTGATTGGGAGGATATCGGACAAATATTATTTGCGGGAATTATTGTGGCGATGGTCACGCTCATCGGTACTTTAGGTATCTATTCTGGTGTGAATCCATCAGGTGTCATCTCAGATGCACCTCCTGGAGAATCTCAAAGAATTAGCTTTACCCCCGAAGTCTATCCTGATCCCGCTTTTGGTTGGAAAATCACTACTACTTCTGGTGAGGCGGAAATTGCCTTAGCTCGGCATTTAGCAACTACAGATGCCAAGGAATATGTAGCATATTGGTGTCCTCATTGCCACGAACAAAAACTACTCTTTGGTCAAGAAGCTTACGATATTTTGGAAGAGAATAATATTCCCATTGAATGCGCTGCTGATACCCCTAAAGGTCAACCAGAAGTGTGTCAAGCAGCCAACATCAAAGGCTTCCCCAGTTGGATTATTAATGGTGAGCTATATGGAGGAGTGCAAAACCTGGAGCAACTAGCAAAGGTTTCTGGTTACACGGGTCCGAGAAATTTCAGATACTTCAGATAGTTACTGAGATTACGTGTTATAGCAAGAGCTAAGGAAGTTAGGAGTTTCAATGCTGCTCCCTGCTTCCTACTTCCCCACTCCCCAGCTATATCTAATTTTTCCAAATCAGAGACTGTTGGGAAGACTTTTTCTGGACTAAAGTATGAACTTGCCAATCAGGGTCTGATTGAGGATAATCTAAGCGATAGTGTCCACCCCGGCTTTCAGTTCTAAAGGCGGCACTTTTGAGAATTAAATAGGCGACATCCAGTAAGTTACGGGTTTCTGCCCATAGTCGCAATTGCTGTTCTATATCTGATATTGGGAAACTGACCGCTTGATTGGGATTTAAATTAAGTAAGAATTGACTTAAGGGCAAAGTAGCAAATTCTTTTTGCCAAGATTCTACAGTAGCGATCGCATTTGTCAAACCTGACTGTTCTCGACAAATTCCCGCACTTTGCCAAACTAAACGGGGTAATTTTTCTCTCAGTTTTTCTAGCTGTATTTTTTGCCTTTGCCATTCACTATCATTAACTGTAAATTCTGGCAATGGCAGTATTGCTTCTGAAGATAGTGTAATATCTGCTAGGTCAATATTAGCCATCTGCGCTCCAAACACAATACATTCTAGTAAGGAATTACTGGCTAAACGATTGGCTCCATGCACTCCCGTACTGGCGGTTTCTCCCACTGCGTATAAACCAGGAATGTTTGTGCGATTCCTTAAATCAGCCACAATCCCACCCATCCAGTAATGGGCTGCTGGGGCTACGGGAATGGGTTGATGGAAGACATCCACGCCCCAATGTTGACAAACTTTGACAATGTTGGGGAACCGATACAGAATCTTTTCTGGGGCTATAGGGCGCATATCTAACCAGACATGGGCAGTGGCTAGATCCACGGCTGTCTGTTTAAGATGGTTAAAAATGGCTCTACTGACTACATCTCTGGGTGCTAGTTCACCGGCTGGATGATAGTTAAAGGCGAAACGCTTTCCTGTGTCATCAATCAGGTGTGCGCCTTCCCCCCGGACAGCTTCACTAATCAGAAAGTGGTCTGCACCGGGTTTAGTGAGGGAAGTGGGGTGAAATTGCACAAATTCTAAATCTCTAAGAACTGCGCCTGCTCTATAGGCGATCGCTACCCCATCTCCTGTGCTGACAGCTGGATTAGTAGTTTGGGCAAATACTTGACCACCGCCACCAGTGGCTAAGACCACAGCTTTAGCTTTAATGGGGGTGATTTTACCTTGATAAAACAGGCTAATTCCTTGACATCTCCCGCTTTGGGGTTCTATCCATAAATTCAAAGCCAGGGCCTGCTGGATGACTTGAATATTTTGGCGGCGCAATACTTGGGCTGTCAGGGTAGTGGTAACTTCCCTACCTGTAGTATCGGCTGTATGGAGAACCCGATGGCGAGAGTGGGCGGCTTCCAATGTTAAAGCTAAGGACTTACCGTGACGGTCAAAAGCTACTCCTAAGTTCACCAGGGATTGAATACACTCAGGAGCTTTTTCGGCTAGGAACTCTACGGCTGGGCGATCGCACAAGCCCGCACCTGCCTGTAATGTATCCTCAATATGTAATGATGGTGAATCTTCTGGATCGATCGCCGCCGCAATACCTCCTTGCGCCCAATCACTAGCAGATAGAGTCACGGTTTCTTTGGTAATTAAGCCGACTCGCAATTTCTCTGGTAGACACAGTGCTGTGTATAGTCCAGCAGCACCAGCACCGACTACTAAAACATCAAATTGGCTCGGAATATCTATTTGCAGCAAAGTCTAATTGGGATAGCAAGGGCGGGTTAAAAGAAGCAGGGAGCAGGGAGCAGGGGAGCAGGGGGGCAAAACGCACCTTTTCCTGTACCTCTTCGGTAATTTATTTGTTTCCATTTTGAGAAAAAGCGGCCACTCCCGACAATGGGAAGCTGGCTGCTTTTTCCTATATTGAATTACATTAACTGTCTAGACAGTTATCTGTAGATACCGTTGTTAAAGCGATCATCTCCAGCGTTGAAGATTGTTTCTTGTTCGGTGACAGCGAAGCTATCTAAGTTACTTTGCAAAAGTTGTTTTTGGCGATCGCTTAATCCCGGAATTTCTAGTACATCCTCAACGTTTTGGTAAGGAGCATTAAGTACAATTTTCTTAGCTAAAGTGGGGTACATCCCTGGATACTGTTGAAAAGCGCGCACGTTGGTATTATTCAAATCAAGTTTTTTACCAAATTCTGTGCCTAACTTGGCATCAGCTCTATTTTGCCGTGTAATTGCCAAAACTGAAACTTGTCCAAATCCCACACTGTTGATATTAGCAGCAGTGGCGATCTGAGTTCCCAGCCATCCCCAACTACCAAGCAACAGGCTAAATACTGTTAATAAACGCACCAATGTTTTCATAATTTTTCTCCCTCTTTCCATCAAACTGAAATACAGCAGTCATCAAAAACTAATATACAGTGTATTAATACCCGCAATATTTGCTGCTACTGGGTTTGGTTTTATTTTTACAAAAAGTTATAGCCGAGAACAGGGAACAAGAAATACTTCCCCTTTCTGCGCTTATACAGTGAATAGGTTGAAACTCCCTCATTGAAAGGGTTTCATGAGATGTTTTTGTCTTAACTGTCTGGGCGATCGCTATATCTACACAAATGGAATCGGGAGCCAAATACTAATTTGGCCGGTTTTCATACTACACATATCTTGACAAAATTTTTAAGCCGCACAGGCAGCTATTAAGAATAAACTATCTACCAAAATTGTACTTAAGACTGCGCCACTAAAAGCGTACCAATGTTTTTCCTTTGTCTGTAAAGGCAAAATTCCTGTCGTTAACAGTAAGACAGCCAAAATTACCGCCCATCTTTGTCCCCAAGGGGTTTGCACTTGTATTAAAGCAGTTTGTAATATAGGTGACACATTAGCAGGCTCAACTTGCATAATTTGCCGCCAATAAGGTATCAAATCTACCAGATAAAAATAGACATCAGTCAAAGCTGTACCCAGTAAAGAACCTAAATAAAACCAGTTGCCTATTTTACCCCAGTTCTTCATGAGACACCAAACTGCAAAGGGCAAACCGATAGACTCTACAGGTAAATGCCATAAGGGTTCCCAACGTAACCAACCCCAGTAAATCCCTCCTGCTAGCCAACTCCAGCTAAAGCCAAAGAGTAAATCTCCCCACAGATAAGTCCTGGAACTGGACATTAATGTAAAACTCAGCCACACCCAAAATGGTGTTATGGCTATACTTAGAATTGGTAGCGATCGCACTAATGGCGCTTCTATAAATACTGGTACTGATACCAAAAATACAGCCGCAGCCAATACTAACCAAGTTTCTCGCCTAGCCGGAGATATGGGAATAGACGGCGATAAAGCCAGTGTAGATTCTAACTTACTGATGCTCTGTGAACCAAACTCATTGGCTGGTACATCAGTATTAATAGGGGTAGTGGGAGTAGTGTATGAAGACAAGGTATTATTAATCAAAGTTTTTAATATTTGTTACTAAAGTTTATCTTATTTAAGATATCACATTCAAAATCCCCCCCCAGGGCATTTAAAATTTACCGAGAATGGGGAGAAGAGGCAGGGGGCAGGGGGCAGGGGGGAGAAGACGGTAACTTCCTAATGACTTTTTCCTGGAGAGTTACCCAGACAGCTGTTTGTGTAATTGTTTGTAGTAAAAGCGATCGCAGGTAATTTTAAATGGATTTATTCAAACGTCAAGGGTTTGTAGTGTTAAGTGCAGCCTCTGCTATTTTTTCAGTTGTAGTATTTCCCATCGCAGTTTTCAGTACCGAAGCTAACTCCGGTGTAGAAGAAGTACAACAAGAAATGAATATCTTGCAAGCTATTTTTTTAGGCTTTGTCCAGGGAATGACGGAATTTCTCCCCATCAGTAGTTCAGCCCATTTAAAAGTTGTCCCTGTAGCCCTGGGTTGGGGTGATCCGGGAGTCGCTTTTACTGCGATTATTCAACTGGGTAGTATTGTTGCTGTGCTGTGGTACTTCTGGGATGATATGGCGCAAATTGCCAAAGGTACAACAAAAGCCATAGCCCAGAAAGACTATAACAGTCAAGATTTCCAGATGTTTCTGGGAATTACCTTGGGAACATTCCCAATCGTTGTCTTTGGATTATTAATTAAAAGATTTATCCCAGATTACGATAACTCGCCTTTAAGAAGCCTGACAGCGATCGCCATCGCCTCTATATTCATGTCACTGTTATTGGGATTAGCAGAAAAACTGGGAAAACGTCAAAGAGACTTTCAGCATCTCACCATGAAAGATGGACTATGGATGGGTTTTGCCCAATGTTTAGCCTTAATTCCTGGAGTCTCTCGTTCCGGTTCCACCATCACCGGAGGACTATTTATGAGTTTAGAAAGAGAAACAGCCGCCAGATTCTCATTTTTGCTAGGTATTCCCGCCATCACCCTAGCCGGATTAGTAGAATTAAAAGATTTTTTAGCAGTAGGCGTAGGTAACATCGGGATGATTCCCATGATTATCGGGACAATTTCATCTGGGATATTTTCTTATATGGCGATCGCCGGCTTAATCCAATTTCTCAAAACCCAAAGCACCTGGGTATTTATTTGGTATCGCCTCGCCTTTGGTATCCTCATCTTAGGTGCAATCAGCACCGGCTTCTTGAAAAATAGTTAAATAATCATTAGTCATTCGGAAATCCCCAGTCCCCAATCCCCAATCATGTCTACCATCCATCCAGCCCAAATCACCAAAGTATTACCCGATTCCATCGCCGCCGAAATTGGCTTTGAAGTCGGGGATGCCATAGTCAGTATCAACAGCACCCAACCCCGTGATTTAATAGATTATCAATTTCTCTGTGCTGATGAAATTCTGGAACTAGAAGTTTTAGACAGATCCGGTACAACTCATCATATTGAAATCGAAAAAGATTACGACCAAGACTTAGGGCTAGAATTTGCCACCGCCCTATTTGATGGCTTAATTCAATGTAATAACCGTTGTCCATTTTGCTTTATTGACCAGCAACCACCAGGTAAGCGTGACAGCTTATACTTCAAAGACGATGATTACCGTCTCAGCTTTTTATATGGTTCCTACTTAACCCTCACCAACTTATCAGAACGAGAATGGCAGCGTATTGAACAAATGCGCCTCTCTCCCCTATTTGTTTCCGTCCATGCAACAGAACCCGAAATTAGAATTAGACTCCTGAAAAATCAGCGTGCAGGAAAAATTTTAAAACAAATTAAATGGTTCCAAGACCGCAGACTACAAATTCATGCCCAAGTAGTTGTGTGTCCTGGTATAAACGATGGTCAACACCTGGAACAAACCCTCAAGGATTTAGCCTCTTTTCATACTGGTGAAATCCCGGCTGTCGCATCAGTAGCTGTCGTCCCCGTCGGATTAACACGGTTTCGCCCCCAAGAAGATGAACTGATTCCTGTCACCAGAGAAAAAGCCCAAGAAGTGATTTCTCAAGTACAAACCATCTCCCAAAAATTTCGCCAAAAATTTGGTTCCGGCTTTGCTTGGTTAGCCGATGAGTGGTTTTTAATTGCCGGTGAAGAATTACCCAGTGAAGCAGAATATGAAGAATATCCCCAAATCGATAACGGTGTAGGTTCTATTCGTTTATTTATTAAACAATTTACATCTACAGCCGCAGAATTATTACCGCCAAAAATTGATCAGCCCCAAAAACTCACTTGGGTAGTAGGCAATGCTGTAGAAAAAGCCTTTCAACCGATACTAAAACAATTAAATGCTGTAGAAAATTTAGAAATTAATATGCAGGCTTTATCTAGTAATTATTGGGGGCAAAAAATTAGTGTAACTGGCTTAATCACAGGTCATGACTTACTTTTAAATCTTCAAGATCAAGATTTGGGCAAGGGAATTTTACTACCACAAATTATGCTTAAACATGGAGAATTAGTATTTTTAGATGATATGACTGTTGCAGAAGTAGCTACAAAGCTGAACACCAAAATTTTCCCTATCTCTGGTATTGAGGAACTAATCAATACTTGTATTTCTTAGAGGGTGTTTGAAAAGTGATGATTAATGTATCAAATATTGTTTTACCCCTCCCTAACCCTCCCCTTGCAAAGGAGAGGGAACTGGATTTTCTTGTTTCCCCCCCTTGGTAAGGCAGGGCTGTTTCGTTCCCTAAAACAGGTAAAATTGCAAGGGTCAAAGAGATAAAAATTGAGGGAAAATCCACAATTAGGACAACAAATTTTGGTATCTTCAGCCCGAAATACCTAATTTTTATTTGCGTCTTTGCGCCTTTGCGTGAGATTATACCCTTGACAAATCTCCAACACAAGCTAATGAATCAGCCCTGGCTTGGTAAGGGGGGATTAAGGTGGGTAAAAATGTGATAAAACTTACCGGTAAAAATTTATCAAACAACCTCTTAACTAGTGATGCTTGAGTTAGCAAATATCAGTTATATTTCGGAGGCAATTACTGAGTATATTAGATGATAAATGAATAATCATCTATAATTATTTTTCCATTCAAAACTGTTATATGCAACCCTCACCTCAGCTTCCCTGGCTAAGATGTTTAAAGTCTATTATTAATTTTTCTCCAATCACCATAGATATAGAAAAATCATTATCAGAGGCTATGTCGCTGATGGCGAATCATGGCGTTACTATTCTGGTACTTTCACAGTCACAAGTAGTAGGGTATTTAACACCTAAAGATGTCATCCAGATTTTAGTTTCAGGGGTTGATTTAAAAAAAACCACAATTTCTCAAGTTATGCAACCTGTAGAAGTTACGTTGAAATTGGAGGAATTTGACAGTATATTAACTGTACTTACACTGTTGCACCAGCATCTATGGGAGATTGTGCCAGTTGTAGATGGATATGGTCAACTGGTAGGTAGTATAACTCCCAATAGTATTTGTCAAGCTTTAGCAAAAACAACCAAGGAAAAACTAACAGAAAATTCACAAACTCCTCTAGAAAAGTTACGCTTGCTAGAGTCAGCAGTAGTCAATGCCAATGATGCTATCTTAATTACTACGGCTGATAGTTTAGATGAACCTGATGGGCCTCTAATTGTTTATGTTAATCCAGGGTTTACCAAGATGACTGGTTATACCCCCGGTGAAGTAATTGGGAAAACACCACGTATTCTTCAAGGTGTACTAACTTCTCAAACGCAACTCAAGCAAATTCGGACTGCACTGCAAGAGGGTTTATCAATCAGGACAGAATTAATTAACTACCATAAAGACGGTGCTACTTACTGGGTTGACGTTAACATAGTCCCAATTCTAGATTCAGAAGGCGAAATTACTCATTTTGTATCTATACAAAGAAATATCAGCGATTATAAACAAAAAGAATCAGAAATTCGCCGCAGTGAAGAGTTATTTCGCCAAGTCACAGAAAATATTCCTCAAGTCTTTTTTCTGCGCGATGCTTATCAGGAGAAACTATATTATATAAGTCCGGCTTATGAAACAATTTGGGGCAGAACTTCTGCTGGAATTACTGACAATTTCCGCAAAAATCTACTGGATTCTATTCATCCCTCAGATCGAGATCACTACATAAATGTTGTCGATGGTTTATTATCAGGGCAGAATTTTACCGGAGAATTTCCTATTCATCGCCCTAGTGGTGAATTGCGTTGGATTTGTGCTAAAACCTTTCCTGTCAATAATGAACAAGGACAACTTTATCGTTTTGCCGGCATTGCTGAAGATATTACCGAATTAAAACAAGTCCAAGCAGCTCTAACCAAACTTAACCAAGAACTAGAAAGGCGTGTGAGAGAAAGAACTATTGCTCTAACTCAAATCAATCAGCAGCTAGGATCAGAAATTATTGAACGAGAGGAGAGCCAAGAAAGGTTTCGGTTTTTGGCAGAATCTATCCCACAACAAGTATGGATTGCTAATTTTGAAGGGGAATTGGAGTATGTTAATCAACGGGTGGTTGATTATTTTGGTTGCAGTGCTGAAGAAGTTTTAGGGATAAAATGGCAGCAAGGGATACATCCTGATGATTTGCCAAGAACTCTATCTGGCTGGCGGAAATCTTTGGCAGAGGGAACCCCTCATGAAGTGGAATTTCGTTGTCTGCGAGCTAGTGATCAAACCTATCGTTGGCATTTAATCCGGGCTGTGCCAATGCGCGATCCACAGGGTATGATTGTAGAATGGTTTGGGACTAATACTGATATTGATGATCGTGTATCTACAGAAGTTGCTCTGAGGCAAACGGAACAACAGCTACAAGCAATTTTAGATAATTCTCCGGCGGTGATTTATCTGACTGATCCTGATGGTAATAACCTCCTAGCCAACCGCAAGTATCAACAGCTATTGAACCTAAGTTCAGAGGAAATTGTTGGCAAAAGCATACATGAACTTTGGCCTGCTGATTTTGCCAATGACTTTGCTCTGAATAACCATGAAGTCATGATCAATGGGGTGGCTATCACTACGGAAGAAGTGGTTCCTCAAGAGGATGGTTTGCACACCTACTTGTCTATTAAGTTTCCTTTAAAAGATGCTGATGGCACTTCCTATGGCGTGGGTGGTATTTCTACCGATATTACCCAACGGAAGTTAGCAGAGGAATCACTACTACGCTTTCGCAAAGCTATAGAAAGCATCAGTGATGCCATTATGATTAGCGACATTAACGGTAAAGTTATCTATGTCAACCCGGCTTTTGTGGAACAGTATGAATATACTTTGGAGCAATTAGAAACAGCTGGTGGATGTCAAGTAATTTTTCACGATCAAGCAGCTTATCAAAAATTCTCTACTCATTTTCAAAAGTATCAGTCTTGGCGTGGTGAGGTAACTATCCGCACTGCTAGCGATCGCATCATGCAAGTTTATCTGCGTTCTGATGGCATTAAAGATACTACGGGTAAATTTATGGGTACAATCTGCATTCATACAGATATTACTCAACGCAAACACACAGAAGAAAGTTTAAGATTACGGAATCGGGCGATCGCTGCCAGTAGTAATGGGATTATTATTGCCGATGGTACTCTTCCTCACATACCGATTATCTATGTAAATCCTGCCTTTGAGACTATCACAGGCTATAGTCCGGCAGAGGTGATTGGTAAAAGCTTTTGTTCATTTCAAAGTGCTGATGGTAATCAATCTGCCATAGCGGAACTGTCCGTTGCAATGGCAGCAGGAAGAGACTGCACTGTGATTCTCCAGAATTATCATAAAGATGGTAGGTTATTGTGGAATGAGTTAAATATTTCGCCAGTTTATGATGTGGCGGAGAAACTGACTCACTACATTGCTATTCAAACCAATATAACTGAGCGCAAGCAGGCAGAAACGGCTTTACTAGTCAGCCAAAAACGTCTGCAATATTTACTTTCATCTAGTCTGGCTGTCATCTATACTTCCAGCACTAAAGATTTTAATTTTACTTTTGTTAGTGAAAATATTACTGCTATTACCGGCTATCAAGCTAGGGAAATTACCGAAAATTCTCGCCTGTGGATGAGTCGTATCCACCCAGAAGACTTATCTTATGTACTGTCTGCACTTTCCCAGGTAATGCAGAAAAAACACTATACTTTGGAATATCGCTTTTTACATACAGATGGCATTTATCGGTGGCTGCATGACAAAGGTAAGCTAGTACGGGATCAAGGAGGTAATCCATTAGAAGTTGTGGGTTACTTGGCAGATATCACCGAAATTAAACAATTAGAACAAGAACTGAAAGTAGCTTTAGAAAAGGAAAAGGAACTAAATGAACTGAAATCTCGTTTTGTTTCCATGACTTCCCATGAATTTCGCACGCCTTTGAGTACGATTCTTTCTTCTGCGGAATTACTAGAACATTATCGCCACCAATGGACAGCAGAAAAACAACTAATTCATTTACATCGGATTCAAGCTGCTGTGAAGCGGATGACAGAAATGCTAAATGATATTTTAATAATTGGCAAGACAGAAGCGGGAAAACTAGATTATCACCCTAGCTGTTTCGATTTGGTGGAATATTCTCGTTATTTATTGTCGGAAGTACAGACGAATAATAGTAATATGTGCGTAATTGATTTTACTAGTCAACATGAATCTATTTCATGCTGTATGGATCGTAAATTATTAGAACATATTCTCAATAATTTACTTTGCAATGCTATCAAATATTCCCCTAATAACAGCACAGTTAAATTCAACCTCAGTTGTGAGGATGAAGAAGCAATCTTCCAAATTCACGATCAAGGAATTGGTATTCCAGAAGAAGACTTACCCAGGTTATTTGAATCTTTTCATCGGGCTAAGAATGTGGGCAATATTATGGGAACTGGTTTAGGTTTGACAATTGTGAAAAAATGCGTAGATTTACATCAAGGTAAAATCTCTGTCACCAGCACTCAGGGTGTAAGTACGGTATTTACTGTGAAGTTGCCATTAAATTATCAGATAAAAACTGAGGAAATAAATGACGAAAATATTGGTTATTGAAGATGAAGAATCAGTTCGTGAAAATCTCTTAGATTTATTAAGGGCTGAGAATTTTGAGACGATGACGGCTGAGAATGGCAAAGTTGGCATCCATTTGTCAACATCTTTCAAACCTGATCTAATTTTGTGCGATATGATGATGCCAGAAATTGACGGTTTAGGTGTGCTAACAGCAATACGTGAAGAACCTTTGACTGCAACAATTCCGTTTATTTTTTTGACTGCGAAATCGGCTAAGTCTGATTTTCGTCAGGGTATGGATATGGGTGCGGATGATTATCTCACAAAGCCATTTACTCGCACGGAACTGTTAAGGGCGATTATGAATCGCTTAAACAGACAAGCTACATTAAAAATGTATTTATCTGGATCTAATCAACCTGCAACTCAAACATTTACTCCCAAGATGCAGTTGCTGGAAATGAATCTACACCGAGTTATTCACCAAAAAAAGTTTCATGAATTTGAAGTTTATTATCAACCTATTGTTGATATTGATTCTGGAAAAATGATGGCCGCAGAAGCTTTATTGCGGTGGAATAGTCCGGAATTGGGTGAGGTTTCTCCAGGGGAATTTATTCCTGTTGCAGAGTCTACAGGTTTGATTACTGCTATTGATACATGGGTGTTAGAGACTGTATGTCAACAGATTAGAGTCTGGAAAGATATGACTGGCAAATCTTTGAAAGTTGCTGTCAATATATCAGTCTTGGAATTTAATCATCCCAATTTTTTCAGAAAGTTAAATGAATTTCTGGAGATAAATAACTTAGATCCAAGGTTTTTAGAAGTAGAACTGACTGAAAGCATGATTATCCAAAATGCTAATAGTGCGATCGCTATTATGAATCAGTTACATAATTTGGGTGTAGGCATTGCTGTTGATGATTTTGGTACAGGCTACTCTTCCTTAATTTACCTGAAGAATTTACCAATTGATACATTAAAAATTGATCGTTACTTTATTCATAATGTAGATAATGACTCTCAGAAATCTGCGATTACTAAGGCATTAATACAAATGGCGCATAATCTCAACTTACAGGTAATTGCTGAGGGTGTAGAAACAGAATTTGAACTATCTTTTTTACGCCAAAATAAATGTGATGCTATGCAGGGATTTTTATTCAGTCGTCCATTACCAGCTGCTGAATTAGAAAATTTTTTCTGGAATAGTATCAGTTTATCTGTGTAACTCTGTGGGTAAAGTTAGTTAAGAAAACCATCCTTCTTGTTCTAGGGTTTCAATCAACTGTAAACCACGAGGATCACCTACGCCTAAGAGGGAGGCTTTAGCGTCTTCCCGGACTCCCAAATCCTGGTCTTCGGCAAAGGCTTGAATCAGGGCATCAATGGCTGTGGCATAAACTATGTTAGATGGCAATTCTCGGCATAATTGGCCAATTGTCCAAGCGCTGTTACTGCGGACGGCTGCTACTGGATCTTGGACTAAGGCTTCAATTAGGGGAGGGATGGCTCCTACAACTGTTTCATAACCTACGTCTGTCATCTGCGCTAAGGCACTAGCAGACCATAAACGGACTGCGGATATATCTGTTCTTAAAGCATTGGCTAGGGGGGCTAGAGAACGGCGATCGCGGCAGTTTCCTAAAGCCCAAACTACTCCTTTACGCACATAGCCATTCCAGTCTTTGTCAAGTTGAATAATTAACGGTTCCACGGCTTCTGGGCTGGGATTGCGTCCAATACCATAGGCTGCACTGACTCGTACAAGGGGACAGGTATCAGTTAAGAGGCGAATTAAATGGGGTGTAGCTCGTGGCTCTTGAAGATCACAAAAAGCACGAGCTGCTAACATTCGTTGCTGGGGTTGATGATTTTCTAACAGAGCCAGCATCTCTTCTGGATCGGGCTTGGGCAGTTCAGAAGTCGCATCCAGTAGCTCCATGTGATCTAGGGGACTTTCTAGCTCTACTTCGCTATCAAGTAAGTTTAGTTCTTCTTCGTCATACATATTGAATTTAAATGCGCTAGTAGGTTTTAGTTGAACCTAATTAATCGTTTATCTGAGGGCGTAAATAATTGATATATAACAACCGCCAAGAAATTTAGGACATAAACGGATGATAAAACCGAGACATCATTCGGATCTTAATTCATTCCCCAGTCCGGAGTCCGCAGTCCCCAGCTATATGAGCTTATTTATGGTTATGAAGTGATTTTAGCATCCAGAGGGATTGGGTTTGATAACCTAAGTGATTATAAAGATTTAAGGCGGTGGGGTTAGATGGAAAAACTTGTAAACCGATTTGGCGATCGCCTCTTTGAACTGCCCAATTTTCGACATATTTGATCACAGCTGTACCTACTCCTCGCCGCCGATGTTCTGGGACGACGTAAAGCAGGAAAATGTGAGCATGGCGATCGCCCTGGACTTGATCTATGGCATTTCCTACCCAAACACAACCAATGGGAAGTTGGGGAGAAGCACCTGCACCCAAATAATCTACCCACCACAAGGGTGTATGTGGGGATAAATATTGTTCCACTGTTGCCACTAAATGTGTAAAATCTTGCTGGGGAAATAGTTCCTGGTAAGTTTGCTGCATAAATTTAACTAGCAGCGATTGCTCTAGTGTAGAACCAGGACGTATATAGTAATCGGGTAGCAGTGACTCAGACAAACTCAATTTCCAGGGCTATTTTGCTACACTCAAGATAAATCAACCACAGATGGTTGTGCCAGGACAAAGAATTGTGACTCACCAGTTTCCCAGCGTCCTATTTCGCCATTTTCTTCAATGGGTGCGGGTGCTGCCATATCTGAGGGTAAAAAAATGCGGGCGCTGACTGCCACGAGAGCTAAAGAAAATACTAACACCGCCAGCAATGGGGCAATGTATTGACGAATTATGGTCATAATTTAATTAAAATCGGATAGGGCTGCTTTTTGGAGAATCTAGCTGAAGATTTGTGAACTTTACTTGACATATTCTACCTGCTTTTGAGGATGATTAGCGTTGATCCCGTTCCAAATCATCAATTACTCGCTCGTAATACCAAATTTCTGGCATTTGCGGATAGTTTACCTTAGCCTGTTCAATTAAACGTTCGGCTGCGGCAATATCACCTCCTAACTTGGCAATTAATTTGTTTTTCAAATCATCATCAGGTATTGCCTCAGGTGTTGCTTCAGTTATTATTGTTCGGGCTTGCTCTGGTCTCTGTGGTCGTACTACTGGAGATTGTTCTCGTTTTAGCTGCCAAAACAAAACGTAATAGAGTGTACCAAAAATCACGAATAGGCTCAATGTTCCCAAGATAGTTAGGAGGTTAAACGCTAGAAATCCTAAAACTAACTGGGTGAGAACATAGCCGAGCAACAAGCCGGTGATTAAGAGAATAAATGTGCCGACAATAATAACTACTTGGTTCCCCATAAATCCTCGTCGTCTTCCTCTAGTCCTGGTCTGGATATTGCCACTGGTTTAGGGTTCCAAGGGGCAAAGAATGGTAATAGAAGTAGTCCTGGGATAGCAGCGACCATACTAATAATGAAAAATAACGGCCAACCGGTTCTTTCTGCTAAAATCCCTGATGGCGCAACTAGAATATCACGACTAACAGCCATAAAACTGGATAATAAAGCATATTGAGTGGCAGAAAAGCGCTGGTTACACATATTCATCAAGAAGGCCACAAAGGCTGCTGTGCCTAACCCGCCACAAAAGTTTTCGATGTTGATGGTTAAAACTAAAGCCTGGTAGTTTTGACCGAGGTTAGAGAGAACATAATAAGCTAAGTTACTGACTGCTTGCAAACCGCCAAATAACCAAAGTGAGCGATTGAGTCCAATTTTACTCAAAATCACGCCCCCGGAAAGAGTACCAACGATGGTAGCGATTAGCCCCATTCCCCCTTGAATTGCGCCGATATCGGTTTGGGTGAATCCTGTTTGCAATAAAAAGGGTGTGGCCATATTGTTGATAAAGGCATCGCCCAATTTATACAGGAGGATAAACACCAGGATTAAAAGAGCTTTGACTACACCCTGGCGCTGGAAAAATTCCCCAAAGGGTAGAATTACGGCCGCAGCTAAGGATTCTGGTGGACTGATTTCTTTGGGTTCTGGGGCAAATAAGGTGGCAATAATGCCAATTACCATACCTAAAGCCATGAATAGGTAAACGAATGACCAGGGCATGATATCGGCGAGGATTAATGCTAGAGAACCTGTGAATAATAGTGCTATCCGATAACCTAAGACGAAAACGGCTGCACCGGCTCCTAATTCTAATTCTTCCAGAACGTCGGTGCGGTAAGCATCAGCAACGATATCTTGACTAGCGGCTAAAAAGGCGATCGCTACTGCATTAACTGCTAATAATTGTAATGCTTGTTTCGGTTGTTGGAAAGCCATGAGGGCGATCGCAATCAATAAACCAATTTGCAGTGTAATTAACCAGCCTCTTCGTCTACCTAAAATTGGGATTGTAAACCTGTCTATGAAAGGCGACCAGATAAATTTTAAGGAGTAGGGTAGACCCACAAGGCTTAATAAGCCTATAGCACCTAAATCTACTCCTTCCACAGTCATCCAAGCTTGCAGGGTTCTACTGGTTAAGAATAAGGGCAAACCGGACGAAAAACCGATGAATGTTAAAGCCGCCATTTTACGGCTACCGAAAACTGTCAGCAGCGATCGCACTGGTTTCATTTTGTTACGCTAGTTTCCCAATTTTGTGAATTGCAGTTATCTTGCCATAGCTGCTGTCATATTCTACGCACAGATAAAAAGTTGCTCAGGTTTTCTGGGGGACTGGGGACTGGGGACTGGGGACTGGGGATTGGGGACTGGGGACTGGGGATTGGGGACTGGGGATTGGGGACTAGGCATGGATTTATTCTCAATACCCAATCATCAATCACCAATGACTTGAATTTGATGACCTATGATTTCTACCCCGTGTGTGGCGAGGCATTTTTCCCAACCAGCACGAGTTCCAATTTCGCTTTTCTGCTTGAGTAATCCTAGTTGCTGTTCCTGTTGGGTAAGTTGAGCAAATTCCTCATAGCGGGGGTAATTGGGAGTGACAAAGTTTTCTTTGCGATGCAGAATTGGCGGATTATCTCTATCTGCATAATCACGGTGAGTTATGTATAAAGTTTTTAAGTCAATGGTGATACTGGCTGTTAATGCGGGATGGGGATCACTGTCAAATTCTGGGTAGAATAAATAGGATATTTGCGGTTTTTCAATGTTGTATTTGATTAATGTGGCTCCATCGACACGGCCAATGGTGCGGCTGGCACAGCTTTCATAAATTCGTAATAAGGGGTCTAATGCTGGGAGTGCGGAAACATGAACATAAAGCGCGCCCCGTGTATGTTTGCCAATTTTGCTTTTTTCACAAGCTGTTTGCACAACTTTGGGATTACCTAAACTAAATAGTTTTTGGTCGGCGACTTCACAGGCTTCTGCATAACTACCGAAAAAGGCTTTGATATCGTGACGCATTTCTGGCGCTAGTTTTTGCCATGACGGACGTTGATCAAAGTGGCTGAGGGCGAGATATACTTGGATATCTAAGGAACGACGATAGGCGATCGCATCCCATTCTGCCTCATCAGTAGCTTGTAACACCACATTAAAAGCCCGGCGGAAGTTACCAAATTCACTCAGTAATTCTGCTTGGTTAGCTAATTCACCTTTAACGGGTAGTCTGCCACGTTTGGCGAAAAAGTCCATCAGTGGTTGCAGTTGTTCTTGGTAATCTTCAAACCGCTTGCTGGGGATACGGACTCTGGGTGTAGCAGTGCTAGAAAAGAAGCGGATAGCTTTAAAACTTTCTTTTGCAGCGTCATCACGGAAAACAAAATACACACCCAAAGCTACAGGTACTGCATCGACATTGAGAATCTCGTCTATGTAAGTTTTCAGTTCTTGCTGTTCATAATATTTCTGAAAAGTATTGCGACGCGTGACAATACCATCGCTGTAAGCAAGTTGTGCTTTACTAGGGGCATTAATTAATACTTGTGCCGCCACAATTAACACTTGCTGAGTCAGTTCCCAAGCATGGATGAGACTTTGACGGCGTTCCTCTTGATCTTCAATCACGTTGAGGACATAACCCAAATTGACCACATCGGCGGCGGTAATGGTGTCATGGGGAAAATAATAAGGGTCCCAGCCAGCGCTGGTATAGCCTAAATTTCCTACACGCTGCACATCACCACCGTAACCACAACCGTAATCAAAGAATGAGGTTTCCTGATGGAGGATTGCCCATTCTATTGCTAAACGCACGGGGCGAGAGATATCATTACGTGCGATCGCAGCTCGATGACGCTCGATTTCTAAAGATTCAGGCATATCAGTTAACAGTCAACAGTTAACAGTTAATTAATATCCTTTCCATCTTTCAGCGCCAGTTGGATTAAATCTTCAATTTTCTTGATATTTGGATCACCTGCTAAGTAACCAATCCCCCGATGCAAGTGCAGGCGAAATTGGGTAACTAGGCTGTCTTTATCTATGGGGTAGCCGTCGTTGTGACAGCGTTGTTTCAGGGCGAGGAGAAGGATATCAGACATTTCGCCGCCAAATACGCGCCAGGTCATTTCCACGTTGCTATCTTGGGGAATTGGTACGGGTGAGGGTGCGGTTGCTTCGGCGAGGGAACGACAAAACGCCCAACGACATAATACATTCCATTGGTCAATTTTTGTACTGCGTCTGAGTTTAAGAAGTTGGTCTTTAGCTGTTTGAGAGAGTTTAATTCTTTCGATGGGAGATTCCATAATTAAAACTAAAAAAAATCATTATAATTAACAATCTAGAACACTTGATCATATCTAGCTGTAAATGAACTAATTATTTTTTGACTTCGCACTTTAATGAAACACGGCTATCTCGAAAAACGGGAAGCTGAATCTGAAATTCTGTTCCTTTTTCGGGTTCCGATAAAAAGTTAAGTTTACCATGATGTCGTTCTACAATTTGATAGCTAATGGATAGCCCTAATCCTGTTCCCTGACCAACGGGTTTAGTTGTAAAGAATGGGTCGAATAATCGTAGCTTGGTTTCTTCTGCCATTCCTAATCCATTATCTGCAATGTGAATAAAAATCCAACGTTCAGCTATGATTTTAGTGCAAATAGTAATGGTAGGAGTAAAATTATTTGGCTGATGGGCAATAGTCTCTTCTAAGGCATCTATGGCATTGCTCAAGATATTCATAAATACTTGGTTCAGTTGTCCTGGGGAACACTCCACTTGTGGCAAATCACCATATTTTTTCTGAATAACAATACGAGATTGATCAGCATCCCTCTTTAAACGATGCTGCAAAAGTAGTAATGTATTCTCAATTCCTTCGTGAATGTCAACTGGTTTGACTTCGGCTTCATCCAAGCGGGAGAAATTTCGCAAAGAATGCACTAAATCTCGAATCCGTTCGCTGCCAACTCGCATAGAATTGAGCAATCGTGGCAGGTCGTTACGCACAAAGCCGAGTTCAAACTCTTCTATTGCTACCTCAACAGCATCTACTGGTTGGGGATAGCATTGCTGATAAATTTGAACCAGATTCAATAAGCCTTGAACAGATTCCTCTAGATAGTTCAGATTACCATAAATGAAATTGACTGGATTGTTGATTTCGTGAGCAATTCCGGCAACCAGTTGTCCTAAACTGGACATTTTTTCACTGTGAATCAATTGCATTTGGGTTTGCTGCAACTCTTTTAATGCCTGTTGCAATTGCTGAGTTTGGGTTTTGAGTTGTAATTCCGATTGTCGCAATTCTTCCTCTGCCTGTTTGCGTCGGGTAATATCGGTGTGGGAACCTGCCATGCGGTATGGTTGGTTCCAGACATCGCGCAACAATACCCCCCGACAAAACACCCAGAGATAGTTACCGTTACGATGTTGCAGGCGATATTCTAGTTCACAGGTGGAAAGTTGCCCCTCAAAGTATTGTTGGAAGGTTGTCAAAACCCGATCTTGATCATCTGGGTGCAAACGCTGTTTCCATTCTTGAAAGTGATTGGGGAAAGCGGCTTCTGCATACCCCAACATTTCTTTCCAGCGATTTGAGAAGAAGACTTCATTTGTTTCTAGATTCCAGTCCCACAGTCCATCATTTGATCCTTTGACTGCAAGTTGAAAGCTGGAACTAATTTTGCCGAAATCTTTATAAGGATGAACCTGCAAAACCTGAAAGCACTCATGGACTGATTGATAATTGAGGGGAATTGTCCAACCTTCGGATTTTGCGGATTTTGCGGCTGGGTGATCTTTGGGCAATTTCAGTAATGCGATCGCTACTTGTTCTGCTAAATCACTCGGTGCTTTTTGAGTAACTACAAAAGGCCATTCGGGATATAATCGGGTACTTAAAGCAAAGGGAAACTTTTCTCCATACTGGGTCTGCTGATTAATGATTTTGAAGTTTTTCAGGTCAATTTTTCCTTCCAACGCCATCTGTTCTAAAACGTTAGTGGAAATGGTTCCCGCATCTGCCTCACCTCGCTCAATGGCATAGACAACGGCATCATGGCTATTGCTGAAGTGCAGACTTTGGAAGTCTCGGTGAGGATTGATCCCCGCTTCGACAATTTCCCGCCATGCTAATCGCCAACCGCCAAAAGAATTTTCCGCAACTGCCAGAAAGCGTTTACCTCGTAAGTCGGTGAGGTTCTGAATATCTTCAGAATCGGCATTACAGAAAATTACTCCACCAAATAAAGTGTAAGCCTGTCC
This sequence comes from Nodularia chucula CCY0103, assembly GCF_963923915.1. NCBI lineage: Bacteria > Bacillati > Cyanobacteriota > Cyanophyceae > Nostocales > Nodulariaceae > Nodularia > Nodularia chucula. The sequence goes on from NZ_CAWUOL010000005.1 coordinate 49,443, forward strand.
CAGGCGGAGGTGCTTTAAAGTTGCTAGGCGATTCACTCCATAGAGGGCTTCAAATTCCACATACATCCCCGGACTGGTAATTATGAATTCCACTGCTTCCTGCTCTACTGCTACCCCCATCTGGGTGAAATCGAGGGGAACAATAGCAAATTGATATTCCGGAAGTTCGGCGGTGAGGTAGTCTGCCGTTGTTTGCCAGCTTTGTAACGTATGCTGAATATTTCGATCTGCTAAAACACCAATCTGAATCAGGGGTTTCATAAGAATAGTCGGTATGCGGGAAACGAGCGTGTCTAAAAACTTGACAGGGAAGCGACTCGTTACGTGATTCTTTTAATTTTATACTACTGGCGTGGCAAGCTTAAAATAGTGCATGGAAAAGCAGAAAACATTGATTTATCTCAATTTTCTCAAAAATCTATTGCAACATTTTAGCCTTGCCACGCCACTACTATAAGTTTATCAGAATACCGTATTTTAGCTGAAACCTGCGATTTTTTGTTCGCACAGCAGAGTCATGATCTTGATTAGCTCAGAGGATGTTTGTAAAGTATCGATTATTACTAGCCCTGGCGACTAGAAGTCGCGGCTACACAAACTTGACGCGAAGCGTCTTCCTGTAGGGAAGGCCGCCTGCGCGGGTTAAGAACCTTGATTTTTCATTAACTTGGCCTATGTAGTTTCGCCTAAAACTTTTAAAACATCCTCTCATACCGCCAGACTGACGCATTACCAAAAATATTTATTTTCTATGACTGTGGTTTGGCGGGTGGAGGAGTCGTATTTAAGGAGATATTCACGAGCGATCGCCTGATTATTTCTCAGTGTTTCTACTTCCTGTTTACCGATTTCCGTATCAGTAGACAATAGTATTACTTGATGACTCGCAGATGGAAAATAGCGTTCTACGAGGTTTCCCCGGTGAGATGAGTCTAATCTACCCAGAGGCGTATCTATGGCTACAGGTAAGCGGTGTCCAGATACTCGCGCTAATCCCCAGAGGAAGGCGATCGCTAACAGTTGTTTTTCGCCTGCTGAAAGTCTATGCTTAGGTACTGGTTTACCATTGAAATCATACAGCGAGAGGCTGAAACTATCAGTATGAATGGCCACACGATGCACTAAATCAGATTTATGCAGCAGATAGCGGAAACATTCTGTAACTTCAACTTCTAATTTATTCAGTTTGCGGAGAGTCAGTTTCTCCCGGAAAAGTTTGAGTGTATCTTGAACTTTAGCCGTTGCCGTAATAATATGTTCATTATATTTGCGATCAATATTGGTTTCTGTATATTTTTCTAAAGTTTTTTTAGTAGTCCGAATTTGAGTTTCTAATTCATTTAAATTTTGTTTCGCTATTTCACAAGCTGCTTGCGCTTCTGCAACTTCTTGTTGTGCTGCTTGCAATTCATCTACCAGCCTTTGATAATCCTCTGGAGATGCGGCTGTTTGAATTTGTCTTTCTAGGGTAATAACTTCTTCTTCTTGAGTTTGATGTAGTTCTAGCTGCTTTTGAGTTGCATTTTTTGTATAAGGTAAATAATGATGAATAATATTATCTAAATGATGCAGAGTTTCTGTATCAGATAATAGCCAAACTTCCCCTGCTGTATCTTGCTTGAGGATATTATTTTCTGCGTCGATAAATTCTTGAATTTTTCCAACTTGTTGATCAGCAATGGCTAATTGGTTAATTAATTCAATTAATCGGTGATCTCGTTGTAATAATAAATTATATGCGACCTTGGCTTGTTGAGTCCGAAATTCTTTTTGTCCTTGGATATAAGTTTGATTTAGCAAAGGTGCAACTAAAGCTAAAGGTAAAATGTCCGCAGCTAATCCGCGCATGGCTTGACGGCTATTTTCTGACTCAGCAATTAGTTGAGATTTTTGTTTTTCTAAATAACTGCGATCGCCTGCAATTTTACCACCTTCAGAAATGAAATTATCCACAGCTTCTTGCTGCTTTTTTTCTGCTGTTACTAAATTCTCGCTCAGTTCCTTTAATTGAATTTCAACTTCCTGATATTCCTCTTGCTGTAGCTTGAGTTCCTGTTCAATTTCTTCTAAATCAGCTAAATCTTGAGTATCAGCAATTTCCTTTCTCTTCCGATTGACGATAATTTCTAAATCACCACCTAAACGTTCAGCTAATTCTAAACCTAAAAGTCCGCGAATTGCATCAACTACAATCGATGGAGGTGTTTCTTGTTCGGCGAGTTCCTTAACTTGTTCACCATCAAATAAAAACAAATTAGAAATCCCTAAAGGTAAGAGATTTTCTATATACTCATCCCAAATATTAACTAAAGCCGTATCCAGCCATTCTTGAGCATCTAGAATACCTAATTGGTCTTTACCATCTTTAGGGTTTTTTGTCCAACGCCGGACAACTCTATACTTTACTGGTTGGTCATTTTCAATGTGTTCAAAAACCAATTCAATGCGAGTATCTTCAGTGGGTGAACTGTGACTATTAACGCATTGGTTGAGAAAATCGTTATAACTCAAGTTACCACGGGTAGAACATTGGGCGCGATGACCATATAATGCTAGGCGAATTGCATCCATCAGGGTAGTTTTTCCGCCCCCATTCATTCCACCTAATAGAATAATTGGATAGGAATTTTCTCCATCAATTTTTGGGTCAAGGTTGATTACCTGACGACCACAGTAAGGACCAAAGTTTTGTAATACAAGTTCAAGAAATATCATTTATCTTTGAGTTTTTAAGATACGGGGCGAGACAATACCGGGCGAATGAATATTGCTAACGCAACGCCAAGGGCGAACGCGGCTACACAAGCGAAGTCCACCTCCGTGGACTAATGGAAAAGTGAAGTTTTTAACCCGCGCAGGCGGCCTTCCCTACAGGAAGACGCTTCGCGTCATGTTTGTATAGCCGCGACTTCTAGTCGCCAGGGCTATTTGAAATAGGAGTAAGTTCCCATAAAGGAATGATAGATTTTTCACTATGATGTATGCCTTGGTTTCTAATATAATTAGCTACATTGTCAATAGCATCATGACTAACTGTAAATGCTCCATAACTACCTTGCCATTTAAAAAATTCATCTGGCTTAACTTCATGAGTAATAAAATGAGAAGAACTACCTTTAATTTGTTTAATCACTTCCGATACACTAACAGTTGCTGGAAAACCTGTTAAAAGATGAACATGATCCTCAACACCACCGATGACAATAACCGTGCATTTTAATCGTTTACATTCTCTAACAATTGCTGTATAAACTAATTTTTGAATATCAGGTTTAATTAGCGGTAATCTATCCCATGTTGCCCAAACATAATGTAAATACAATTGCGTAAAATTTGCTCTCATTTCTCCTTAACCCGCGCAGGCGGGTTTCGTTTGTGTAGCCGCGATTTCAATCGCCCGGTATTTGATAATCAAAATTTCTCCTTAACTCTTTTTAAACTTCATACTTCCCCAACTTGGCTGTTCATCGCTTGCGTCGTCGCTTTCATCCACAGCATCGCCCAAAGTCAACTGCTTGACCTTTTTCACATCCCCTTGGTCAACGGCTGTTTTTAAATCGCGTTTCAAATGAGCATTTTTAATCGCTTCCTCTGGAGAATGGGAACTGGTGACAAAACATTTCTCTAAACTGTCATATATTCCCACCCGACGACCTTTTTTCCTGTACTGGCGTTCTGTGTCTAACAGCTTAGACATCAGTTCTAAGTGCATAGCATCATCGCCACAAATTTCTTCTAACACTTCCCACTCATCGCTACCCAGGAGACTATAGCCAGCACCGGGACGAGGATCTTTGAAAACTTCACCAGTCACTTCTTGATAAATCCGGGGTAAACTATCATCAAATTCGTGTCTTTCTTCTAACCAAATCCGGCGAATTTCGCTCATTTCTTCTAGAGTTATGAGAGTAATATCGCGCATATTTTCTGGTGCTTTCAGCCGTAATTCTTTTTCAATTGTCAACAACTTTCTGAGCCAATCTTCACGCGCTTCTTTAATAAAAGGGCCAGGAATCGGCTCAACTGAGACTTCACCATCTAAGTTACGTTCGTACAGTTGGACATCCCCATTTCTCCGCCTAAAATCTCGGCGCTTGCGGTTTTCTTCCACATCCAATTGTTTACGAAAATCTAGTAAAGGTTGCATCCACTCTTTTTCTTCATCATTTTGAATCATCGCAGCGAGGGATTTATCCTCACTAACTAATGTACAAACCCAACAACCAAAACGCGATCCTCCACAACTGGGAGTAGTGGTATCAACTACTAAAGGACATTCATTATCAGCAGACGCACCTCTATAGATGTCGAATAAATCTTTATTGCTGTAATTCCAAGGGTTTTCCCATTGCATTAAATAAATCCAAACCTCATCATTGTCCCAATCTTCAATGGGGCTATAAACCAGAGAGTTGGGTAAATTCATATTAGGACTAAGATGATCCCGTACCCGATGAACTTCCAGTTTTTTCATTCTGTTAGCCCGTTTTGTACTTTCAGCTTTGCGAGTACCTAATACCACAATGGCCTCACCACTGCTGCGGATCACATCACGAATAAAGCGGTTAGAAGGATTAATTTTCAGCCGTTCTGTACACCAGCGAAATTTTCCTTTGGGTGCTGGATACCCTTTTCCAATTAAACCCACCCAAAATGTTTCTTTAGCCTCTGGTTGTAATAGATGCGGTGCAAATGGTAAATTTTGGGCTTTAGCCTCAGATTCCATCTGTTTAAGAGAATTGCGTACCCATGCAGCAACTACAGGATTTTCTACCAGGGTATCAGTAGTGATAACATATATTGTCTTCGTTCTCTGCTCAGGAGGGAGTGCGGCGATCGCATTCCAAACCAGCTGTAAAGTTGCTGTACTGTCCTTACCACCTGAATAACCAATCACCCAAGGGATCTCATCTAAACAATACAATTCTTGAATTTCAGTCGTCAGCGCTTGGATATCATCCACTAAATCTGCTACAGTACGCTGTTGCTGACCTTTTTTTTCTGGTTTTTGTGCTGTAGTCATAATCTCTCTATATTTTTAAATATGGGCGTGACTTTATTTTTACTATCCCAGTGAATAGAATTAGCTGGTATACAGGCAAAATTTACTTAAGTGGGTGCAAAATTTTTAAATAACCTTACTTCTATTACTCAATTTTTAGACAATTACACTATCCTACACCATTTAGTTTTTAAAAATTAATATGAAGAAGAATGTATCCGATCAAACTGCTGACATCGCTCAAGAGTATCTGGAACGAGAAAACAAGGATAAACAGGTACTCGCCTTACTGCTAGAGAAGTTCCTGGGGAAAAAAGACCAGATTCTAGTGCAAAAAACCGAGATGGGGGGTACTGAGGCTTTTGTTGGTTCTGTTACCTTGGAATGGTTTGCTGGTCGTGTTCACTTCGCCTCTGGTTTACCCTTGCTGGAAAAAAAGTACAATCCAGATACTGGTAACATCGAAATTGATGCAGATAGCATTGATGAAATTCAGCAACGTCCCATTGACTGGACACGTCAAGCGCCCCTAGTACAGTATTTAGCAGCGCGGAAAAGTCACAAATTCCCCCCTGTACTGGTAGTAATTAATCAACCCTGGGTAGATAACCCCAAAGCGGCTGAGTGGGATACTCAGGGAATAGCCTTAAAATCTACTACTGATTTCACCCCTTTAGATAAAGATGGTAAAGTTGGTCTGCTGAATATTTCTGAAGATAATGTGACAATTTATGCTTTGGATGGTCAGCACCGACTTATGAGTGTACAAGGGTTGATGGAGTTAATCAAAACTCGTAAATTGCAGCGCTATAAAAAAGATAAAACTGCTGACGATAACTTTATTACCTTAGATGATTTGAGAGATAAGTACCAAGTAGACCTTGATTACTTGCAAACCTTACCCAAAGAAAAAATTGGTATCGAATTTATCTGCGCGGTTGCTGCTGGGGAAACTCGCACCGAAGCCAGACGAAGAGTGAGATCCATCTTTGTTCATGTTAACTTAATGGCTGCACCATTAACTAAAGGTCAGTTAGCACAGCTAAATGAGGATGATGGTTTTTCAATTGTTGCGAGAAAAATTGCAGTTACTCATCCGCTTTTAGCACAACAACAAGACCGCAATCCTCGTGTTAATTGGAATAGTGGGACAGTAGCATCTAATTCTACTGTATTAACCACTCTGCAAGCTCTCCATGATATGTGTGAGCGCTATTTGGGGCAAAAATTCCCTCACTGGAAACCTCTAGAAAAAGGCTTAATTCCCATGCGTCCAGAGGATGAAGAACTTGAACAGGGAATTGAGGAATTTAGCCAGCTATTTGATCATTTAGCCAGTCTTCCCAGTTATAAGCTGCTGGATGAAGAAGACACTCCAGCTTTACGACGCTTTAGTTTTGAAAAAGATGGGGGGGAAGGAAATCTGCTTTTTCGTCCTGTTGCTCAAGTGGCTTTAGCGCAAGCTTTGGGAATTTTGGTTTTTCAAAAAGGTTTTACACTAGTAAATATTTTTAAGAAGTTGCGGAAATTCGACCAGCAAGGCGGTTTGAGTGGTATGGAGTATCCACAGTCTTTATGGTATGGCGTTTTGTATGACCCTAATAAAAAGCGGGTGCAGGTTTCTGGAAGGGAATTAGCAGCCAAGTTACTAATTTATATTTTGGGTGGAGTTCAGGATCAAATGGAACGTGCTGAACTGCGGAAGGCTTTGGCTGATGCGAGAACTACAGAAAATCAAACCATAGGTTTTGATGGTAATTTTGTTCAACCCAAGCAAGTAGGACTTCCACCAATTTTATAATTCACACAGTTTACGATACTGTCGATTATCTTGAAGGAAAATTTTGGGGAGTTGAGAATGGCGGTTGATTACCACTGGGAACTGGATTATTGTTGAGCATATTTGGAGATGTTGGGGGATTCATCACGGGATTGGGTGCAGAATTTTGGCTAAATTGCTGATAAGCTGCCCCAGAAATAGCACTAATCAATTTTTCTGCTTCTGGGTCATTATGGGGACGTTGCACCATAACAGCAGCAATATAACGCTTGCCAGTGGAGGTATCAATTAAACCTGCATCAGCTAACATTGTACCTATATCACCTGTTTTGTGGTGTATTCTTGCACCTGTGCCTAAACCGGAGGGTAGAAGATGATTTCGCTCTGTGCGGCGCATAATATCCAGAATCAAATCACGCGATCGCATACTCACCAAATTACCTTGATTCACCATAGCGATCAAACTTCCTAATTCTCTGGGACTAGTAGTATTAGTTCCCGTTAAATCTGGTAGAGGATTGCGAATAGCGGTAACTGATAATCCCCAACTTTGAAACCTTTGATTCAGCGTCTCCTGACCGCCCAATTTGGCAATCAGCATATTAGTAGCTGTATTATCGCTGATGGTACTCATTAAAGTGGCAATTTCTAGGGCGGTATACTTGGTTCCCACTGTTTGGTATTGCAGATTTCCCGAACCACCAGCCACCATATCTTTTTCCATTGTCAGCATTTCATCCAAGCGGATTTTACCAGCATCCACATCTTGGAAAAAAGCAATCAGAATTGGTATTTTAATCGTACTAGCCGCAGAGAAAGTGCCAGAACCATTGATATCCACATAGCCACCATTTTCTAAATCAACCAAGAATACCCCAGGTGTGAGATTGGAATTGGTCGCGGCCAAATTTTGAATGGCACTTTTTAAAGGGGTAATTTCTTGAGATAAATATAAACCAGTAGCATTGCTAGGGGATAATTGTGGCGGATTTTGTCCCAAATTATGCGCCGCAGAATTACTGGGCATACGAGTTGCCGGGTCTAAAACTGATAATATTGTACCCATGATCGCACCAATGCCGACACCCACAATTAACAAGCGCACAGCATATAACATCGTTCTGGCCATAGGCTTTAAACGTGTTTTGCGTGATACTCGTCTCCCCGTTTTCCGCACTGTCTTTAATGTCACAGTTTGGGGATGAGTTTGAGGTGTGATCATCTGCATAGCGGAAATGGGTTTTACGGCTGCTGGCATTACTAGCCGTGATTTTGGCCTGCGTAGTCCATTGGGATGTGTGGGAGGGATATTATGCTGATTTAGCCGCGTTAAAGCTACTTCTGGTTTGGTAGAACGCTGCTGCTGTAGTGGTAATTTGACTTTTTTCTTGCCCACTTTTTGGACTTTACGCTGACGGGGGCGGTGGTTTGTGGGTTGTCCCCGCGAGACGTTTCTTCGTTTGTCACTTGATTCTGACACTGTTACTCCTTGTAACCCACTCGCTTGTTTTCCAGCAGATTCCTGAACCAAAATTTACTCTTGAAGTAGCTAGAGGCGGTAATTACCTTGACTAGCTAGTAGCCTTTTTCTGTTTAGTTTAAGCTATCTTAACTATTTTCGGGGTGAATTATTCTGTATATTTATAGCAGGTATACCTGGGGACTGGGGACTGGGGACTGGGGATTAGGGTAAAAGCCTTTCGGTGTCTAACTTTGCAATCTATATAGCAGTGTGTCAAGAGTTTTCATGATTAGATTGGTTTTTAACTGCCCATTCTATTTGTCGTAAAATCCCCCGTAGCATAGCTACTTCTTGAGTTTGCAGGTGGGCGCGATTATACAATTGACGGAATTTGGCCATGCGAGTGGTGGCTGTATGGGGATACAAATAACCAATATCTAGCAGTAAAGATTCTAATTGCTGATAGTAGGTTTCCACAATATCCAAGGAGGCGAGATCATGTGTTGTTGGCGGTGTGGGTGGTGCTGAATATTGGGCGAGTTCATAGCAGCAAATACCTACGGCTGAGGCTAAATTGAGAGATGGATAATTGTCACTGCTGGGGATGCGAATAAATCGCTGGGCGTAATTTAATTCTTGATTACTTAAGCCTCGGTCTTCTCTCCCAAAAATCAGGGCTGCTGGGGAGTCTGGTAACTCTAGTAACCACGGTAAGGCTGTGCGAGGATTTTCTAAAGGTGTATCCCAATCACGGACACGGGCTGTAGTGGCGATCGCCCTCACACATCCCTGCAATGCTTCTGGTAATGTTGTCACTACTACCGCAGATTCTAAAATATCCTGGGCATGAACCCCCATTTTCATCGCTGCTTCCTCTAGTGGGTCGCATTGGGGATTCACTAATACTAAATTATCTAAACCAAAATTTTTCATAACTCTGGCGATTGACCCGACATTCAGGGGTCCTGCTGGTTCCACCAACACAATTTTGATCCCAGCCAATCCCATTTCTTACCTCCCGCGATCGCTTCCGCTAATTTGTGCATTTTACCTAACAGTGGCCGCTTCAGGGGAATGAGAATTAGGAAATAGGTGTAACATCAGGAAAGAATAGTTACAGCATTACAGAGGTCAACATCACGTGTTGAAGACACTTTTAGTGATCCTTTTAGTGATCATTGTGGGTTTGTTACCTTCTTTATTTTCCCTCTGGGTGATTCGCAAAAGCCGTTGGCGCACACACCTTCGCATCAGACAAGCCTCTAGAAATTTTTCCCCCAGACCAATGAGAGAAATTAGTAGACCAACTGAGGGCGATCGCTATTATTTAGAAGGTGTCGGTTATCTCATTGGCGATATCAGCTGTAAATTTAATGCCCGTTCTGGCTATATGCGCTGTGCTGTCAACCCCAGTGGTCCCTGTGGCGATTGTCATCACTATCAACCCACAGAATTATCTGAAGCATAAAACAACAATATTCAAAAAGTCTTAGTATTTAGAAAACCATTTTTACCATTATTACTTAATAACCTTTTCTTAACCTTTGTACTTATTAAAATCATAATTTTAGCTAAGTATTATTAATCATTGCAATGATGTTTTAAGTAATTCTACAGTAGAATTAAGTTCGGAAAAATATTATAATACCATTAACTGTTTTTCATAATTTTTCGGAAAATTATTAAAATAACTAATCTTAATATTTATGAAAAGGCGTAAATTGCTGAGTAATTTTCTCCTGTTCATTGGCGGTTTTATAACAGGATGTAACTCGCTTAACAATACTTCCAATGAATTAAGAAAATACACTTCTAAAAGCCTCAAACTTGCAGTAGCAGATGCTCTTGGTCTAGAAGCTTTAGAAGCGGGTTATGGTGATTTTCGCACTGCTTTAGCAGAAGTATTAGGCATACCAATTGAATTTTTTCCCGGAGAAAATCGCACAGATGCTGCCGCCGCATTAAGATATGGTCAGGTAGATATCATACTAGCGGGACCATCAGAATATGTGGTATTACATTCTCGTGCTAAAGCTATTCCGCTCATTGCTATCGAACGCCATGACTACTATCCCACAATTGTCGTCCGTAGTAACAGCAACATTAAAACACTAGATCAACTTAAAGGTAAAACAATAGCTATGCTGAGAGTTGGTTCAACTTCCGGACATTTAGCTCCCATAAAAATGCTGATAGATGCTGGATTAGATCCTAACAGTGATGTCAAAATTGTCATGTTAGGTAATGCAGGGATAGAATCCTTGAAAAAGGGTGAAGTAGATGCTTGGACAGTTGCATCAGATAGATACCAAACAATATTAGATAATTACAGTTTCTCCGAGAGCGATTTTTCCATACTGGCCAAGGGAAACTTGCTTCCTAGTGATTTATTTGTCATTAATAATCAGTGGCCAGATAGGATGATAAGAACTGTGCGATCGCTGATGCTAGAACATCAAGATCAACTTATTCAAAGTCTCATAGCTTCCACCGCTAATCAACCATATCAAGGCTCAAAATTTATAGCAGCTAATGATGCTGATTACAATATAATTCGTGAAGTATATCAGGAAATAGGTCAAGGAAGCTTCCTAGAATAAACTTAAATATAAATGATTACAAAACAGAAAAAGCGACTTCAAGAAAAAGTTACTTGGCTAAACAATTTAAGTAATCGCTGGACTATTGCGAAAAAAATTAGTTATGGTTATGCCGTAACTATTGGAATTTCTTTTATTGGGACAATTACTGGTTTACTAATCTCATACAACAACGAAGTAAATGCCTATAGACAATTAAATTTATCTCATGCGCAGCAAGACCTGTTAAAAAATTTAGAAAACTCAGTATCTATAATCAGGTTACATCCACAACGTTTAGTCAGTGTTTTAAATAACTCAATTTGGTTTGAATTTGAAAAAAACTTATTTAAAAATCAAGTAGTGACCGTAAATCGAGAATTAGATAACGCTGAATTATTTATTAAAGAAAACCACGATGAATTAGACATCGACCAACAAAAATTTTATCAACTTTTAAAAAATTATCGCCTCACAACTAAACTATACAATCAAACAGTATCAGCCTTTTGGAAACAAGTTGAAACAGACAACCTTTTTGAAGAAAAAAATAACTCCAATCAAACAGATTTAATAAATTTAATTCAGCAAATAGAGCAATTTAATATTAATATCCAATTTGACAAACTTTCTGATGAGTTAGTCCAAATTATAAGTAATGCTGATATTCAAGAAGAAAAAGCACATCATCGCTTTCAAGAAGCTCAAACATTACGACTTCAAGTTATATTTACTAGTATGGCCTTCTCAGTGGCGATCGCCGCCGCACTGGCCATATATACAAGTCGGTTAATTGCTCATCCCTTAGAAATTGTTACTAAAGTTGCGATCAGAATTACCCAAGAATCAAATTTTCAACTCAGAGCTAATATTAATAGTAATGATGAAGTAGGGACTTTAGCCACCTCACTGAATCAATTAGTGGAGTGGGTCGGAGATTATACACAAGAATTAGAAATAGCACGTCAAACTTTAGAGCAACGGGTAGAAGAACGCACCCAGGAATTAGAAATAGCACGTCAAACTTTAGAGCAACGGGTAGAAGAACGCACCCAGGAATTGGAAAAAATATTACAAGATTTGAAAGAAACCCAAGGACAATTAATCCAAACAGAAAAAATGTCTTCTCTGGGAGAGATGGTAGCAGGTATAGCTCATGAAGTAAATAATCCAGTTAATTTTATTCATGGTAATATTCAATGTGCCAATGATTATATTGAAGAGTTACTCAATTTAATAAACTTATATCAGCAAGAGTACCCGGAACCAACGGATATAATTGCTGAAACCATTGAAGAAATAGATTTAAACTTTGTTAGCCAAGATTTATGCAAGCTGTTGACTTCTATGAAAATTGGCGCTCAACGTATTCGAGGAATTGTCCTATCTTTGCGTAATTTTTCTCGCCTAGATGAAGCAACTATCAAAGATGTGAATATTCACGAAGGGATTGAAAATACACTCTTAATTCTCAATCATAGAATTAAACAAGAAATAACATTAGTGAAAAATTATGGAGATTTACCTTTAATTGAATGTTATCCCGCTCAACTAAATCAAGTATTTATGAATATTTTAAGTAATGCTATAGATGCGCTCCAAGAACAAAATAATAGCCGTGATAAACAAATTATTATAGATACAGAGACATTAGATGAATCTTTCATCAAAGTAGGGATTAAAGATAACGGTTCGGGAATCCCTCCAGAAATCATGAATAAGTTATTTAATCCTTTTTTTACTACTAAACCAATAGGTAAAGGAACTGGCTTAGGTTTAAGTATCTGTTACCAGATTATTAAACAACACGAAGGTAAAATAAACGTTACTTCAGAATTAGGAAAAGGTACAGAGTTTATGATTATTTTGCCAGTTAAAACCAAACCTAACTTTTAATATATGATATAGCGTTTCTCTCTTTAGTTAGATACGATAAGCCAACCCCCGCAAGTGATCAGGAGGCCATAATATACATTGTATGATTAGTAAACGCTATATGTGAGAATAGTAGGGTAGAATAAAACTATACCGATTCATGCTGGCTTTGGCAGATTTGTGAAAAATTTATTTAGAGCCAAGCATATTTAAGGAGTGAAGTTAATCTTGATAGCCATTGAGTTCTGGTAGTGCGTTACCTTAAGTTTTCCAGGTACGCCATCTAGATGGATACAACATACATTTTCATATAATAGCTGGAAGGCAACAATCCCTCATAGGAGTGAATAAATTATGTCATTATCAACCAAGTTCAGGAAATATTGTAAATGGTTTTGGGATGAATCCCTTGGCGGCGATTATGATACGTGGGGTACAAGCACTTATTTTATGGAAGTCGGACGTGATTTGTGTGCTGTCAGACAAATAGAAGTTTATGAAAATGGTAACGTATTGTTTTACGATGGCAACCATTTTGCAGACAATCATGGAATGTTATGTGATAAACCTTTAGGCGAAAAGGATATTCAAGAGTTTGGCATTACCAAAGCTGAATTTGAACAAGTGTGGAATACAAGAATACCAATGAATAGATGAATTTTGGTAATTATTTCGTTGTTCTAAAACGTTCCAGCTCGTTCAATTGTCCAATGTAGCTCACTTGATTGATAAATTTTGACTCCAGCTAAATCTACAGATGAAACTAGTTGTTTCACTTCATCTATTGTGAGCGCAGCTTGTAGAGAATCACGAAATAATTTTTTCTGGTGGGAGTTATATTCAGTGGCGATCCTTTCCACTAAAATATCCATTTGCACTTGATTAAATGGTCGGACTAAATCACGAATTAAAATACTGCTATTGGGTTTGGTAACGCGCTTGAGTTCTTGAAAGAAGGGTAGTGGTTCGGGTAAATGATGTACAAGACTATTAGAGATTACCATATCAAATACTGTATTTGCATAGGGTAATTTTTTGGCATCAACTAACTCACAGCTAATTTGTTGTTCTAAGTTAGCTGCTTGTATATTTTTTGCGGCAATTTGCAGCATATTTTCAGCTAAATCAATAGCTATAATTTGCCATTCAGGATTTATTTGGGAGATTAACACCGGAATGCGACCAGTTCCAGTTCCTGCATCCAATACTAAAGCCTGTTTTTTTGGCGTTAATGCGATCGCCTCTGAAGCAAAAGCCCTATTAACTTCAGCAAAGTTCATTGTATCATAGTCAATAGCTTCTTCCCAGGTATCCATCACTTCTGTTTCCAAAATTCTTTGCATAATGCATCTCCCTGTTTTTTAACTTATGAAACTAAGACGGTGGTTTGGGGAATAATAAATTGATTACAAAAATTAACAGGAATGGGTCGATGTCATACAACCACATTATAAATAGTATAAACAATAACTTATATTCCGGTAAATACAATAACAATACAGATGAATTGGAAGAAAATTCTTTGGGAGAAATTGTACTTCCACTGGAAACAGATGAGGATTTGTCGGAAGCATCTCAGTTACTCCATCAAGGTATTAAACAACAAAAAGCTGGTGAATTAAAAGCGGCTTTAAAATCACTACGACAAGCCCTAGAGTTATTTCAGGGTGTCAGGGATGCACAAAAACAGGAGGAAACACTGGCTGTTTTAGCACTTGTCGCCTATATGTCAGGTAATTACACAGCTACGATTTCCTATTCTCACCAGTGTTTGGCGTTATCACAGCCTACTACAGATTTAACGATCCAAATGCAAGTATTATCTTTGTTGGGTAATGCTTACCGTCACTTGAAAAACTATAAACCAGCAATCAAGTATCTGCAACAGTGTTTAAAAGTCACCCATGAACTGTCAAATAAGCGCAGTGAAGTTGCAGCTCTAAATAATTTGGGATTGGTATATAAAGCCGTGGGTAAATTTAAGCAAGCTATTATCTATCAAAAGCAAAGTTTAAAAATTGTTGAAGAAATTGAAGACAATTGGGGAATGGAAAAGGTACTCAAGAATATTGGTAATACCTATTATGCTGTAGATCATTATGCAGAGGCGATCGCTTATTATGAAAGATGTGTCAGAACAGCACGTTTACTTAAACATCTTCGTCTTGCTTCTCAGGTGCTAAAGAATCTTGGTAATGCTTGTTGTGCTACAGGTAACTATGGTAAAGCAATTTTGTATTATGAAGAGCGGTTACAATTAGCAAAAGAATTGAAAGACCATCATATTGAAGAACAATCTCTTGCTAGTTTAGGGGTGGCTTGTGAAGCCTTGGGTGATTATAAAAAAGCTACTAAATATTATGAAGAACGTTTGCTATTAGCTAGAGAATTAAAAGATCAGTCTATTGAAAAACAAGCTTTTACTAGTTTAAAGTTTACCTGCGAAGCCTTGGGTGATTATGCCAAAGTTATGCAATATGAGGATAGCTCTACTAATTCATAATCAAGCCTCCGATACGCTACACGAACGTAAGTGATGCAGGACAAATTGCTGCTATTGAGGGGGTGACAAGCATGGTCAAAACAAGATATAGCAGTTCCCATGCTCGTGAGGTACAAAGTTTTTCAGTTTTAGGGAACAGGGAAAAGGGAACAAATTGGTGTGTATTTCATTAGACTGGGAAAGGCTATAGGCAAAGAATTTTAAGCCATACTGTATTGCACTCAAGCGGGAACCGCTATACTTGGCTCTCGAAGCGGCTATAAACAATTCGGGTAGGATACCAGGAAGAAAACCAGTATGAATCTTGCATAACTTTGTAAGAATTACTGGTCTCTGTCAATTCAAACTGAACTAAGGCCAAATTATTGACTCCCACCACTTCTCCTCCATCTTGAAACCACGGAGATTTCCAGAACATTAGCTGCTGTAACCATAGCCATTTATCTTTTTTGGCTGTTTGTCGAGGAGTCCTGAGCCATGACACATTAGTGCCAAAGTTAGGAGTCTGAAAGTTTTGTCGAGGAATCCATTCCAGGTGACAATTCCAATCTGGTTTCATTTGCGGATTGTGGGATTGTCTAGCTCTTTGTTCTACCATATCCGGTGGATTGAGCCATCCTATCCAATGTCGTACCTTTTCGGGTAAGAGCCAGTGTTTCAGTTGTGTATGTAGTATACGAGTAATAGGCTCTTCGTTCTTGATTGCACTAGAAGTTAACTGCACTAAAACTGATGGGTTGGCAAAATCTGGAGAAGTACTTACAAAAGATAAACGAATAACTGAACTGTAGTGAATATCTCCAGATAAGATCACGAATTTTTGGCGTTGTGCAAATAAAGTTGTGAGCAATTTCGCCAATGCTTGGGAGTTAACATTCCAGGAATCTCCTACATCTGCTGCAAACACTTTGTCACGTTGCAATTGCCAATGGTGAATCCTATCAATTACTTTCAAACTAAACACATTTGTCGGTGCAATCACCATTGTGGCTTGAATCCCAGAAGCTTGTTGTAGAGGTAGGGAGAGTTGGCGCTCAAAGGTTTGTGGACATAACAGCATTGGTGGTGCTGTCGGTTTTTGTTCAGCAGGGTAGCCCCGCCATGTACGTGTATCTAAAACTATTACTTCATGGCAATTGCTACGTACTGTATAGTGCCAAGTAAGTGCCTCTGGATGTCGATCTAGCACTAATACAGAACCGTCCGAAGCAAACTCAGGTAAGCCAGTGTGGGGGTTATTGGCTGGCATTCCCACATAACGAGCGATCGCCTCATAGGCCGCAGTATCTGTTCCTTGGGAAGCAGACCAGTCATGGGCCGCCATTAAGAGTTTTTCACCAGATTGATTGGCTTCAAATTGCCAGGGTGTATTGCCCCATGCTTGAAAAACTGTATAGGCTAACAGTGCGTTTTGTACAGCTCGTTGCCCCAAGGGTTGTCCCAGTACCCGCAAACACCAAGCTTGGTTGAGGTTCCAGTCATCACTGACATCATGGTCATCAAAGATACTGTACATGGGAATATTGGCCAGGGCGCGGCGGACTTTCCAAAGAGTGTGGATAAATTGCCGCAGATTTTCAACTTGCTGATCCCACTGGCGAGTGGCTTTGCGAGTTTTCATCATTTTTCGTCCCTGAGAAAAAGTATCTGGCCAGCACACTGGAGACCAAATCAATAAATAAGATGCATAATATTCACCCAAGCTCAGAAGATGATTAACGACCTTAGCGCGTTTATTGTCTAATCCTGCGGTGAAGCCAGCTTGGTGAGTTACCACATCAGCCCGATGTCCAGGAGGTAGTTGCTTTGGTGTGTAATAAGCAGCATCCCCAGGCTTTTTTTGAGTGGCTGGTAGCCGTTCTTCCCAACCCAATAACGCGTCACCAAGCATACTGGAAACCCACAATAGTGGCTCAGATACATCATCTCCATAAATTTGGTCGCCAGTCAAAAACAGTTGATGGGGGCGTTGTCGAGGCTGGTTAGCAGTTTCTTCAATTAGGCAATCTAGAATGGGTAATGTATCAAACCCATGCCCGTGGGGTTTGCGACAGGAACCATGCACAATTCGCAAATCTTGCAGATTACTGGGTGGTAGGACAAAGGTTGGTTTTTGGTGGGCAAAATAGCTGATGTTAATGTGAGGAAAGCGGTTGGAACATAAGACTTGCTGCAAAGTTTGCTGAGTTTGGTCAGTTTGGTCAATGAATTGAAGATCGTAAGCGTAGATGCGATCGCTTCTGAGGCGGTACATACTTAAAGAACGAGCTGTTACGGCCACAATATGCAGCGATTTACCAAGGGCAATGGTAGAACGTCTTCCCTGGAATAGAGCATTTCCTAACACTGTACCGTTATTTGTGGTGTCGTAAACCTTGAGTTCTACCTGATAAGCCTGTTTGAGCGCAATCCAGACCGTAACTGATTCAGGTTCTGTATGTTGTAACATTGGCCCTGCTAGAATTACGGGCATCTCGTGTAAATACTCGTCCTCAGATTGATAGTTCATTCCCAACTGTACAAACTGTTAAATAAATAAAAGTATACTTTTAAGAAATACATTCGGTGGGGTGAGAAATAGGGATGAGTTCTAAACCAAAAGTCTAGCCATTTTTATTCCTTTCAATCAAAATAAACCGAGGTCGAAGTTTCCTAATTAACCGACACAACACGCGATTGCATATGGCGGGTTCTATAAAGATGCATAAAAAGAATCCCTACCCTCCCCCTTCGGGTGATGCCTCCGGCACGCTACGCGGTAAGCGCAGCCATACCCGCAAGGCTTTACACCAGTCGCCTACAGCGCCGGTTCACCGCAAGCGAGGAGGGAACCTGATTTTACGGGTTAGGGGTAAGGAGTGGGGTAAAAATAATATGCAGATTCACAAATAATTGGTATTAGGAGAAACCAGCAAAAAAGTCCAAGGTTTCCTTCAGCGCTTTGATAAAAATATCAATTTCTGCGCGGGTGTTATAGAAAGATAAACTTACCCGTGCGGTTCCCGGTAAACCTAAGTAACGGTGTAATGGTTGAGTGCAGTGATGTCCTGAACGAATGGCTACCCCTTCTTGGTCTAATAATGTGGATAAGTCGTTGGGGTGGACATCTGCGGCTGTAAATGCAGCTAATGCGGCTCTTCCTTCCCCTTTGGCGTTGGGTTTGGGGCCGTAAATTGTGATTTGGGGTATTTGCGTTAATTGGTGGAATAAATAAGCCGTGAGTTCGGCTTCGTAGGCGTGGATTCTTTCCATGCCAATATTACTAAGATAATCTACTGCCGCCCCTAGTGCGATCGCCTCGGCAATTGCAGGTGTCCCGGCTTCAAATTTATGGGGTAATTCTGCATAGGTAGAATGGTCTAAATAGACATCGGCAATCATTTCACCACCACCCAAAAATGGCGGCATAGATTCCAATAGTTCTAATTTACCATACAAAAATCCGATGCCAGTGGGGGCGCACATTTTATGACCGGAAGCAACTAACCAATCACAGTCGATTTGTTGCACATCTACTGGGGTATGAGGTACACTTTGACAAGCATCAACTAAGAATTTCGCAGCGTATCTGTGAGTTATTTCCGCAATTTCTGCTACTGGATTAATACAACCCAAAGTATTAGAAATATGACTGACTGCAACCAATTTTGTTTTGTCAGAAATCAGGTTTTTAAACTGTTCTAAATCAAAACTACCTTCTGGTGTCAATTGCACAAACTTTAACACCGCCCCGGTTTTTTGTGAGACAAATTGCCAAGGAACAATATTACTGTGATGTTCCATTACCGAGAGAATAATTTCATCTCCTGGTTGCAAATTGTTCATTCCCCAGCTGTAAGCTACCAAATTAATGGCTTCACTGGCGTTGCGGGTGTAGATAATTTCCTGACGTGACGCAGCATTAATGAATTTAGCTACTTTATCTCGCGCACCTTCATAAGCATCAGTGGCTTTAGCACTCAGGGTATGAGCGCCGCGATGCACATTAGCATTATATTGTTCGTAATAATCCCGCAAAGCATTTAACACGAACAGAGGTTTTTGGGAAGTAGCTGCATTATCCAGATAAACCAAAGGTTTCCCGTTAACTTCCTGATGCAATATGGGGAAGTCAGCGCGAACTTGATCAGCTAGGGTTTTGGTAGGGGTGAAAGTCATGGGTAATTAGTTATTAGTCACAGATTTGAGACTATTGACTGTGTTTAATAAGATTTCTTGGAGAGATTTGACGGGAATTTGGTTGATAATTTCGGCAGCAAAAGCATTAATTAACAACTTACGGGCATCATTTTCATTAATTCCCCGACTTTGGAGATAAAAAATTTCATCATCTTCCAGCTGACTAACGGTAGCACCATGAGCGCATTTCACATTGTCGGCGGTAATTTCCAACTGGGGCTTAGTATCAACTCGCGCCTTTGATGATAGTAGCAAATTGCGATTTAACTGACCGGCATTGGTTAACTGCGAGGCTTTCGGCACAAATACCTTGCCATTGAATACTGCATGAGCGCGATCGCCTACAATACACTTATGTAATTGTCTACTGGTACTATGGGGATGATTAAGTGCGATCGCACTATGAGTATCAGCCACTTGTTTGCCAGAAATCATCGTCAAACCATTGAGAGTCGTTTCGGTTTGTTCACCAGTTTGAAAAATCTCCAAATTGTGGCGAGATAACTTCCCGCCAAAAGTCACAGCATGACAAGTATATCGACTATCACGAGCTTGAGTCACAGCAGTTTTTCCCACATGAAAAGCCTCTGTACCTTCCCTGTCTACCCGCGTATGACTCACCTGAGCATTTTCATCCAGCCAAACTTCCGTCACCGCATTAGTGAAATAAACCCCCTCTGCGTTCTCTGCGCCTCTGCGGTTAATAAACTCTTCCACCACAGTCACACTAGCACCAGACTGAGCCACCACCAAACACCGGGGCTGAGAAATCGTCGCCTTCTCCCCAGCAGTATTCACAAACAACAGATGAATAGGCGTTTCCACAATCACATTCTTAGCCACCCAAACCACCGCCGCATCAGAGATACCCGCAGTATTGAGAGCAGTAAAAACCTCCTGTGAACCCTCAGCTTGAGCCAAATACTGTTTAACACTCTCCTGCTGAGACTGGGAAAAACCCGCCAAATTACCTACCACCAAACCAGAAGGTAAATCTGCAACGGCGGATAAATCCGGCGCATAGATTCCATTGACAAATACCAAACGACTGTTAACAGCCTCCGGTAAAATCAAAGGCGAGATATCAACTGATTGTAACTCTCTGTCCAGATGAAACTGCACCTGACGCAGCGCCGACAAATCAGTAAAACGCCATTCCTCATTACGAGTCGTGGGGAAAGTAGAATAACGTACCCAATTAGCAGCATCTTGGCGTAATTCCAGCAAGCAACTTTCAGTTTTCGAGAGAATTACTTCACTTAATAACCCAATTAAATAATCATCATTATTCAACAGAGTAGTAGATTCAGTCACCGGAATAGGAGAAACTTGCATAGTCATTACACACCCACCTCAGCAGCTTCCAACACCCAGTCATAACCGCGCTCTTCCAATTCCAGCGCCAAATCCTTACCACCACACATGAGAATGCGACCATGAGCCATGACATGAACATAGTCAGGCACAATATAATCAAGTAACCGTTGATAGTGAGTAATCATAATCGTGGCATTTTCTGCATTAGCCAATTGATTCACACCATCAGCCACAATTCTCAGAGCATCAATATCCAAACCGGAATCAGTCTCATCCAGAATACCTAACTTTGGTTCCAGCAGAGCCATTTGCAGAATTTCATTCCGCTTCTTCTCACCACCAGAAAAACCTTCATTCAGACTGCGGTTGAGAAAAGAAGGATTCATTTTGACAACTTCCAACTTTTCCTCAATCAAATCATCAAAATCAAAAGCGTCCAACTCCTCCAAACCCTGAGCCTTGCGGCGAGAATTGTAAGCTACCCGTAAAAAATCCAAATTACTCACACCCGGAATTTCCAAAGGATATTGAAAAGCCAAAAACACACCGCTTCTAGCCCGTTCCTCCGGTTCCATTTCCAGTAAATTCTGACCTTGAAAAATCACCTCACCACCAGTCACCTCATAAGCCGGGTGTCCAGCCAAAACCTTAGAAAAGGTACTCTTCCCCGAACCATTCGGCCCCATAATTGCATGAATCTCCCCAGAGCGAACCTCAAGATTCAAACCCTTCAAAATCGGAGTCCCATCAACACTAGCCGTCAAATCCCGAACCGACAGCACAACATCACTATTTTCAATAATCATCTTCTCTCTTCTCTTACTTCGCGCACTTCGCGCCTTCGTGGTTCGTTAATCTAAATCCAACTACCCAACACTACCTTCCAACTTCATACTCAAAAGCTTATCTGCTTCCACAGCAAACTCCATAGGTAGCTGATTAAAAACATCCTTACAGAAACCGCTAATCATCATCGAAATAGCGTCCTCCTGAGAAATACCCCGTTGAGCGAAGTAAAACAATTGATCTTCCCCAATCTTAGAAGTAGAAGCCTCATGCTCCACCTTACTAGTGTTATTCTGCACCTGAATATAAGGAAAAGTATTAGCATGGGCATTATCGCCAATCAGCATCGAGTCGCACTGAGAATAATTTCTCGCACCCTTGGCCGTGGGATTCACCTTCACCAAACCGCGATAACTATTGCTAGAGTTCCCCGCAGATATCCCCTTAGAAATAATCGTGCTGCGAGTATTTTTACCCACGTGAATCATTTTTGTCCCCGTGTCAGCTTGCTGCATATTATTTGTCAGCGCCACCGAGTAAAATTCACCTACGGAATTATCACCCACCAACACACAGCTAGGATACTTCCAAGTAATCGCTGAACCTGTTTCTACTTGTGTCCAGGAAATTTTAGAATTGACACCTTGACACAAACCGCGCTTGGTAACGAAATTATAAATTCCACCTTTACCCTTTTCGTCCCCAGCGTACCAGTTTTGGACTGTGGAGTATTTGATTTCCGCGTTATCCAGGGCGACAAGTTCCACCACAGCAGCGTGTAATTGGTTGGTATCATACATCGGCGCAGTGCAACCTTCTAGGTAGGAAACATAGCTACCTTCTTCAGCCACAATCAAAGTCCGTTCAAACTGTCCTGTATCACCGGAGTTAATACGGAAATATGTAGACAATTCCATTGGGCATTTTACGCCTTTAGGAATA
This sequence comes from Nodularia chucula CCY0103, assembly GCF_963923915.1. Lineage (NCBI taxonomy): Bacteria > Bacillati > Cyanobacteriota > Cyanophyceae > Nostocales > Nodulariaceae > Nodularia > Nodularia chucula. Next base: position 71,868 of record NZ_CAWUOL010000005.1, read on the forward strand.
TAGACAAAAGAGCCATCACTAAATACAGCCCCGTTGAGGGCTGCAAAATAATTGTCTGCTGCGGGGACGACGCTACCCAGGTACTTGCGGACAAGTTCGGGATGTTCTTGTAAGGCTTCCGAAATTGAGCAAAAGATAACTCCATCTTCGGCGAGTTTGTCTTTAAAAGTGGTAGCAACAGAAACGCTATCGAAAATCGCATCTACGGCGACATTGGCGAGGCGCTTCTGTTCATTGAGGGAAATACCTAATTTTTCAAAGGTTTCCAGCAGGGTAGGATCTACTTCATCTAAGCTGTTGAGCTTGGCTTTCTTTTGTTTGGGCGCAGAATAGTAGATAATATTTTGATAGTCGATTGGGGGATACTTGACACTTGGCCAAGTGGGTTCTGTCATTTTTTGCCACTGGCGATAGCATCTGAGGCGAAAATCTAACATGAACTGTGGCTCGTTCTTTTTGGCGGAGATCAAGCGAACAACGTCCTCATTTAGTCCACGCGGAATAGTGTCGGCTTCGATATCGGTGATAAAGCCGTACTTGTAGGGTTGGTTGACTAAGGTTTTGACAGTGGCACTCATCGGTATTAATCTCTTGTGTTCAGAACTGGAATTGTGGAATCTGTTTACGAAAATCTCTTTAAGGATGGGAGACGGGCTGTGGTTGAGCCTTTTCCCTTTTGCTGTTACCTAGTGGTTACAAGGCTGTTACAATAGGACTTAGGGAGTAAAACAACTTATCGGTTGTTTAATTTATTTTCATTTTACGCTAAATTAACAACAAGAATGTTGTTAAAGTCAAATTTTCTGAAAAAAAATTGTGGGGGACGTTCGCGGAGCGTCTTGTAGAGAAAATGGAGATTACTCACCAGACCTCGACCAAGCAAGATATTCTGGAGTATCTGCTTAAACGCTCACAAGCAACGGCTTTTGAGTTAGCGGAAGTTTTAGATGTGAGCAAGCAAGCAATTCGCCGTCATCTGAAGGATTTGGAGACGGAGGAGTTAGTTTTGTATACATCGGTACAAGTGGGGATGGGGCGGCCGCAACATATATATAAGTTGAGTCGCCGGGGACGCGATCGCCTACACCGGAATTTGAATGATTATCAAAGCGATCGCTATGGAGAATTTGCGGTGTCGCTGCTGGACACTTTAGCAGAAACTGTAGGGCGGGAACAGGTGATCTCGATTTTACAAAAACAGTGGAAGCGTAAAGCTCAAGAATACCGCGATCTCCTGGGTAACGGCTCACTAGAACAGCGTGTAGCTAATTTAGTTAATCTGAGAAAAGCGGAAGGATTCATGGCGGAGTATCACTCTGTGGAATCCTCACACCAGGATAGCTTTATTTTCATGGAACATAATTGCGCCATTTCTGATGTCGCTGAGTCTTTCCCTAGTATCTGCGGTCATGAATTGGAAATGTTTGCGGCGGTGTTACCAGATTGTCACGTAGAGCGTACCCATTGGATTATCAATGGTGAACATCGTTGCGGTTATTTGATCCAAGCTCTACCAGAATCATCTGATGTATAAAGTTTGTGGTCATATTCAATTTAATTTCCATGAATTAACATTGAAATATGTTCAGCACTTACATATATGGATATACCACCCCAGCAACCGACAACCCAATTTCTCACCTTAGAAGAGTCAGCCCAAGTTGATGCAGCTTTGTTGTCTTCTTCCGAAAAGTTTTTAACCAGATTAACAATTTCGTCTTTAAAACTTTTGCAGCATATCGCCCAAGAATACGGTGTGGCGATGGAGGATTTAACAACACAGCAAGTAATTACTTGGTTTGAAAAGGATGCCAAAATTAAGCGTGAGCAAGGTATTGAGGCTTCGTATTTGAAGTGGTAAAAGGGAGTGGCTTCCTGTACCTTAATAAAGAAACGCTATATAGAACCACGAATACCAATTATTTATAAAATAACCATGCAAGAGGGGAGGAAGAAAATTCTTTTCCCCACTCCCTACTGCATTTAAGCCCTGTAATTGTTAGTTCTAGGACTGCGAGCGCCTGCAACAGCACCCATGAGAGCCGCAGCTAAACTCAACAAGGAACCCAAGACAAACCACCACAAAGCTCTGGAAGTTTCCGCCGCAATTTGGCGGGCTTGTTCAGCAGTGATACCAGTTTGCTGTCCGGGAAGGCCTGGTTGAACAGTTTGGGGTACGACTACTGCAACATTGGGAGCCACAACACCAAAAGTACCCCAGACTCCAGTTGCTAAGAGCCAGGAACTGAGGGCGATAGTAGTAGCCCACAGAATTGCACCATTGAGCAGAGCTGTACTGCTGTTCATGGGACCACAAGTCCGCGTTGTTACCCAACCACCAATGAAGAGGGAAATTAATAAAGCCAAGGTTGACCAAATTCCCACATTAGCAGCAACATCAGGTGCTATGCTTCTGGGCGCTCCTGAACCTGCGATTGTACCTGCGCCGATAGCACCAAATAAGGAACTCAAGATTAATTGAGTAGCTAAGGCGACTAACACGCCAGCAATTATTGGACCCCAACGCACTCGATCATGATATTCAGCGACTCTACCTGCTAGGGATGGTTCATTAATAACTTCATCGCCCATGCGATTTATGTAAGACATAGTTTATTTTCTCCATTGCTTTATCAGCAAAGTTTTTTCTCAGGTATATTCATTTCAGGATTCATGCTTCTGCTTTAAATTAAATTGCTAGATATGATTTTTAATATCTATCGATAGAGGGACTTAGTTACTGTATCTTCCGTAGGATTAAAATTAATTTATGACTAATTTTGTTGTAAATTTAGCTGATATTTATGTCTATTTTTTAGATGTGTGGTGATCCGGTTTGATTTTTACATATAGCAACCGCAAAGGTAGTTATACCAATTTTATATAAAGAGGCATATAAAGAACCCCTCCCTAACCCTCCCCGCAAGCGAGGCTACGGTGTACACACAAGTCGCGAAATTCTCTTTTGTGTCATAAAACCCCACCCCTAGCCCCTCCCCGCAAGCGAGGAGGGGAACTGGATTTACTGTTAAATTCGGTTTTTAGGGCTAAAAAATCTCTTTGGATCAGGATATGTGTACACCATAGCGCGAGCGAGGAGGGAAGTGGATGTTTGTGGTGTAGGGGGGGTCAAAATAATATGCAGCCTCATAAATAATTGGTATTAGGACATTTCCTGTTGCCTGTTCCCTGAATTTAATTAAGCCATAAAATTATCTATAAAAAAAGAATGGGTAATTATATTTTATTACCCAATAGCATTGATGATTTAACGCATTTTGACAGCAGTACCTGTGGCTGTAATCAGCAATAAAACGCCACTCTGATCAACGTTCATGTTGATGGTTCCAGTATCAAATTGAATGCCAATTATGGCATCTGCTCCTAAACGTTGTGCGCGTTGTTCTAATTCTTCTATGGCTTTGCGTTGTCCTTGCTCAAATAGTCTCTCGTAACTGGCAGTACGTCCACCAATAATATCTCGAATGCTGGCAAAAAAATCGCGGATGAAATTACTACCATAGACGACTTCCGCCGTGACAATGCCTAAATATGAGTCAATAATCGCACCTTGGATTACATCGGTTGTTGTGATAATCATGGGTTAGTCCTGTAAATAGCCAGTTAATCGCTGAATTTTAGATTTGAAATTTTCGATGGATAGCCTCAATCAATTTAGGGCTGTAAACTCTTTTTGCAGTTGAGTTGGGAGTTGTCAGTACCCGTTGGTCTAGGCAGATTAGTCTGTTATTTGCTAGTTAATTGTCTAGTAGGATCATAGCAAGGTAAGATACCTGTTATTTGCATAGCAGTCAGTCGATAGGAAAAATGATCCTTAAATCAGGCATTTTGTCTGACCACAAATTAATTGGTGGTATATACTAAATACTTTATAATAATTAGTCTGTCCTTTAGTAGTTAATTAGGAGATTTTCTGCTGTCAAAAAGTATTGGAATTGACAATTCATTTATTTTTGGTAAATGTAAATAAGTAGAGTTTTCAAAATTCATTTTTTTTTGTTTTAATGTACAAAAAAGTCCCAGAAAATTTGAGGAAGTTGATTATGTACAAACGTATATCACTGATAGTTGGTGTTTTGAGCTTGGGATTTGCTGCTGTTAGTATGCCGAGAGTAGCGCAGGCTCAGGTGCTGATAGCACAAACGGCAAATCCTCAAGTCAGGACGATGTTTGAGGAAGGGCAGAGGCTGGTGGCAGCTAGGGACTATAATGGGGCGATCGCCATCTATCAACAAGCGGCTAATATTGAGCCAAAAAATGCGAGGATTCATTCTGGAATTGGTTATCTTTATGCCCAATTAGGAAATTTTCAACCTGCATTAGCTGCCTATCGTCGGGCGATCGCCATTGATGGCAATAATAGTGATTTTCATTACGCTGTGGGTTACATCAAAGTGAATTTGGGTGACACTAATGGGGCGAGAGATTCTTACCGTCGTGCCATCCAACTCAACCGTAGCAATTTAAATGCTTATTTGGGGTTGGGTATCACTCAAGCCCGTTTAGGAGACTTTACAGCCGCTAATTGGGCTTACCAAGAAGCAATTAAACTAGACCCCAATAATGCCCAAACTTATGAGTTTATGGCTTTGATGTACAAACAGCGACGACAAACCTCACGTGCCAACGACTTACTGCAAAGGGCGCGCAACTTGTATCAACGGCGCAATGATACGGTGGGAGTCAACAGAATAGATGGGATGTTGCGGGAGTTAGGAGGTTGATAGGGTTTTTACGTGAGTACAAGTAATAATTAAACGCAGATGGACGCAGACAAACGCAGATAAATTTGGACTTTATTAGACTAGGATATGCTGTAGGCATTTTTCACAGCAGCCCAATTACTAGCAATTGGCATTCGCCAACCTGTGCCAAAGGCGCGATCAGTAATTTTTAATCCTGGGGGTGCTTGTCGGCGTTTAAATTCAGCCCGCGCTACCATTTGAATCACGCGATTGACAATTACCGGATCATGTCCTGCGGCGACAATTTGGGCTGCTGATTGGTGGTTATGAATTAGGCGTTGCAAGATGTCGTCTAGAATTTCGTAAGAGGGTAGAGAATCTTGATCAACTTGCCCTGGTTTGAGTTCGGCGCTGGGTGCTTTAGTAAGGATATTCTGGGGGATGATTTCAGTATCCCGATTTAACCAATGGCACAGTGAATAAACACGGGTTTTGGGAACATCAGCGATTACAGCTAACCCGCCATTCATATCACCGTAAAGGGTGCAGTAACCTACTGCCATTTCTGATTTATTACCAGTAGATAGTAAGAGATAACCGAATTTGTTGGCGATCGCCATCAATAAATTACCACGAATCCGGGACTGAATATTCTCCTCAGCAATGCCAAATTCAGTACCTGCAAACAAATCAGCTAAGGTGTGGTCAAACCCTTGCATTAATTCCTCTATCTTTAAAATTTTGGTTTCAATCCCCAAATTTGCGGCTAATGCCAAAGCATCGGTGACAGAATGGGCGGAACTATAGGGAGAAGGCATCAGCACACCGAGGACATTTTTGTTACCAAGGGCAGCAGATGCGATCGCCGCTACTAATGCCGAATCAATTCCCCCACTTAAACCCAGCACCACTTTTGAAAAACCACATTTGAGGGCATAGTCTCGCACTCCCAACACCAAAGCCTGCCAAATTTCCTCTGCTTCTGATTGATATGCAGGTGCGACAGAACTGAGTTGTAAATCTCGCTGCGCCTCATCAAAATCAACTAAAACGAAATCAGGAGTAAAACCATTAGCACGACAGACAATTTCACCTTGACGATTCAAAGCAAAACTGCGTCCATCAAAAATTAAATCGTCATTTCCACCTACTTGATTGGTATAAATCATCGGTTGGGAAAACCGCACCGCACTATGTTGGAGCATAGATTCTCGATATTGCTGCTTCCCGACACTGTAAGGTGAAGCCGATAAATTAACAATTACATCCACACGCAGTATTGCTAAATCAGCAATAGGATTAACTGGATAATGGCGCTTACCTAAAAATTCCTCATCATTCCATAAGTCTTCGCAAATCGTCACCCCAATATCCACATTATCAAGGCTGAAATAACTAGCTTGTAGCCCTGGTTCAAAATAGCGGTTTTCGTCAAAAACATCATAAGTAGGTAAAAGCCGCTTATAAAACAGTTGCTTTACCTGACCATTTTCTAACAAAGCTATACTATTAAATAAAGCTTTCCCTCCAGTGGTAGACGCTTTTAAATTTGGGGAAACAGTACCAACCAATACAGCTAAATTAGGCGGTAAATCTGTAGCTAGCTGTTTTAAAGTGATCGCCATTGCTGTAATCAAACCTGGATTCAGCAATAAATCTCTGGGGGGATAGCCACACAAAGAAAGTTCTGGTGTTAATAATAAACGCGCACCTTCAGAGGCTGCTGTTTGGGCTGCTTCGACAATTCTTTGAGCGTTACCGGCTAAATCAGCAATTATGGGATTGAGTTGAGCGATCGCAATTTTCATTCTGCTATGATTTGTGGGCTATTATAGCTGGGGACTGGGGACTGGGGACTGGGGACTGGGAGTGGGGTTTTTCTATCGCTATCAGCTTTCAACCGTCAGCAATTTGGTAGCTTTCATAAATATATTTTCCTGAAATTTTGGGTATTCAAATAAAAACTAAAGGTTTATCTTTTAAGGGTGCAAAAGCATCAGCATCAAACCTGTAGAGACTAGCCGGACGACCTGCACCCCGTGACACTTTAATCCCGGTATCTGATAAGAAACCTAACTTAAGTAAACGCGCCCGAAAGTTAGAGTAATCGGCGAAATTTTCCCCTAAAACTGTAGTGTAAAATTGGTACAAATCATTTAAAGTAAAGCTAGTGGGCAAAACATCAAAAGCCACAGGACTATACTCTAACTTATTTCGTAAACGTCTGTTACCATAAGCCAAAACCTGATTATGATCAAAGGCTAATTGCGGTACATCTTTAACTGGATACCAAGCAATCCCAGAGACTTTATCAGCAATTAATTCTGCTTCTTCAAACCTCACTAAAGCAAAGTAACTAACAGAGAGATAACGAATACCATAATGATCAGTAGCTTCGCGGGGATCGCGCTGGGGTCCACCAAAAGTGTATAACTGTTCTAAATAGAGATTATTCACGCGAATTTTCTCCGCCATAATCCGATAAGCAGCATCTTCTAAAGATTCTCCTTGACGTACTAAAGTACCCGGAAGACTCCAAGAATTTAAAAATGGTTCCTGCTGTCGCATGACTAAAAGCACTAGCAGGCGATTTTGGGCAGTATCTACAGAAAAAATCACATTATCAACACCCACCTTAAAATCAGCCAAAGGTTGCTGAGGATAGCCGCAGGCTGGTTGTTGATTTAGTGGAATTGGTAACTTTTTGGGGTTGCGTCCTGGCATTTGTACAAATGCTGTTGATGAATATAAGCGACAATGGGGGGAGTCAGGGCTTGAGTATCTCCATGTTCTCGATAGGCGGTGGAAGAAACATCTATACCAGTTAAGGTAGCGATCGCCATTTGACCACCCAGATTTTGTACCGCCTCTAAGCTATACTCATCTATGGCATATCCTGGCCGTGGCACAATCAGCAATTGCACTTGCTGTAACAAATCTTGAATGCGATACCAACGGGGTAACTGATGCAATAAATCAGAACCAATTACTAAAGTAAACTCAACATTCTCACCCCAACGAGATTTAGCTTTTTCCACAGTTTCCAGAGTGCGGAAGCTACTCAAATCCTGTTCCAAAGCAATATTACGCGGTGGCGAGTCAATATCACTAATCAACAATTGCAGCATTCTTGCGCGATGTTCCAAGGGCGTTTGATGGGACTTAAAAGGATTATCCGCCGCCCAAACAGCCACCCAATCATAAACCTCAGATAACCACCTGAGAATCTTTTGATGTCCAGCAGTCGGCGGGTCTGCACTCGTACCAAACAAAGCAATTCTCATCTCTATGTCCTCTGTGTCTCCGTGGTTTCTTTCTTAGTCTTTAAAATCAACTCCCCTAACCGGGGAGAAATTCCCACCTCCACCCCTACTGGCGCATCCAAACGACGAGTTTCTAGGGGTAAACTAGCCACACTTACCCCAGTGCGTCCGCGAATTTCCTGTAAACTTGCTGGGGGCTGTAACCGTTCACCATTCTGAACAACTAACTGCAACAAAGATGAACCGGAGACATGGCTTTCATCCGCCAAAGCTAAAGTATCAGTTTGTACCTGACCTCCGACCCAAGAGCGGAAAATTTGCTTCCGTCCGGGATAACTCACCTTACTAGTAGACTGTTTCATTACCGGGATATTATCGATTTCCACCAATTTATAGACTCCATTCACAGGCGCACCCGTAACTAATCGAGTTCCCAGCCCATAACCATCAATTTCCGCACCAGCAGCTTGGAGTTTGGCAATTTCCCATTCATCTAAATCGCCGCTAGCCAAAATTGACACATGGGGCAGGAGCGATCGCACTTGTTTTGATAAACTGACTAAATCTCCAGAATCCAACCTCACCCCACTTAATTCCATTTCTCCAGCCTTAATTTTTGCTGCTAACTGCTTTGCCGCAGCGATAGTATCATAAGTATCAATTAATAATGGCGCACCCGGAAAATGGCGATGAAAAGCCGTAAAAGCCTGTTCTTCACTACCTGTCATTGCTGACATTGCCATAACTAAAGCGTGAGCCATAGTACCACTAGGCTGTTCTCCCAGTTGTAACGCTGCTAACACATTCGATGTAGCATTTAAACCGCCAGCCAAAGCCGCCCGCGCCGCCCATAAAGCACCTTGGGGACTAAAGGCCCTTCTTGTGCCAAATTCCAGCAGTGTGGCTGACTCCCCCGCCACATCTCGCAGACGTGCGGCTTTAGTCGCAATCAAAGTTTGATAATTAATAGTATTGAGTAAATAAGTTTCCACCAGTTGGGCTTGCCATAAAGGTGCTTCCACCCTTAATAATGGTTCATTAGCAAAAATAGCTGTTCCTTCTGGTACTGCCCAAACATCCCCAGTGAAACACCCTTGGGCTAAGAGTGTCCAAAAGTTTTCTCTAACATGAGCAAAAATTCCTGTCTTTTGTAAAGCTTCTATTTGAGCAGAACTAAAGCGAAAGTTAGTCAAATATTCTAAAACCTGCTCTAGCCCCATAGCTATGAGATAACCAAAATTTTCTGGTAAGCGCCGCACGAATAACTCAAAGCTCGCCCGCCGTTGTTCTACACCTTCGCCTGTATAACAAGCTGCCATTGTCAGCTGATAAAGGTCGGTAAGTAGGCTGTAATCAGCCGCACATAGAGTTAGTTGTTCTTTATCTATGCCGTCCCTGTTGGGAAAAGTTACCATGACAGAGCTTCCTTAGAAGAATGCTATCTTATTATGGTAGATTTTACTATAAATAATGTCAACTTTAACTAGACATCCGCCTATATATGGATATATACCCGGTCAGAAAAACACTTTTATGGAAAATCTACCAATACTTAATATATTGTAATAGTGATTTTAACCAATAATGAGATATGAATGAGGGCTAGATTTTAATTTTCATGAATAATTGATCCTCAAGACTCAAGCGTATACTTACATAGCCGCTAAAGTATTGCAAAGATAGCCGAAGAACTATTGCGGATATTATAAACTACGCGCATCCGGCTACGCCTGAGATACACGTTTCCGATGCTTCAAAGGTAATTAGGACATTCCCTGTTCCCTTAAAACCATGATGATGTCCTAACCAGTATGTCCGTTGCTATACTAAAATCTCACTGAGAACTGACACTAATTTTTCCAGATGTCTGGTTTCATGAGTCGCCATCACCGATATACGTATGCGACTGGTGGGAACTGTGGGGGGACGAATAGCTGGCGCAAAAATACCTTTAGTGATTAACTGTTCACCAATTCTGAGTGCTGCTGTGGCGCTGGGTAATTGTAAACAGAGTATGGCTGATTCTGTGGGTAGTAATTTTAAGTGGGGTAATTGTTCTGTAATTAACTGTTTTAAATAATTCACATTCCGCCATAGTTGCTCTAGGCGTTGGGGTTCTTGTTGTACTATTTCAATTGCGGCTAAGGCTGCGGCGGTGTCTGCGGGTGAAAGGGCTGTGGTGTAAATCCAAGTAGGGGCGCGATTGCGTAAATAGTCAACTAGGCTGGTGCTTCCTGCTACATAACCACCTAAACTGCCCAAGGCTTTACTCAATGTACCAATTTGAATTAGGGTTTTACCTGTGCAGTGAAAATGTTCGATGCACCCTGCGCCTGTGTTTCCCAGTACAGCAGTGCTATGGGCTTCGTCGATCAGTAGCATAGAGCTAAACTCTTCTGCTATGTCTAATAATTCTGGTAATGGACATAAGTCACCATCCATGCTGAAGACGCTATCAGTGATGATCAAACAACGACGGTAGTTTTGCCGTTGCTGACGCAATTGAGTTGTTAATGCGGCTAGATCACAATGGGGATATTCCAGAAATTCTGCACCGCTCAGAATTGCGCCATTTTTCAGACTGGAATGATTGTATTGGTCAGATAAAATTAAATCACGCTTACTTACTAAAGCAGCGATCGCACCCAAATTGGCTAAATACCCAGAACTAAATACTACTGCATCTGGGGTTTGTTTCCAAGATGCGATCGCCTGTTCCAATTCCCGGTGCAATTCTCTATGTCCACTGATTAATCGAGAACCAGTGCTACCAGTTCCCCATTGTTCTACAGCATTAATTGCGGCTTGACTCAAGCGTTCATCCCCAGCCAAACCCAAATAATCATTACTGGAAAAATTAATTACCTCTTCCCCAGACAACAGCACGGTAGCACCGGGACGACCCTGGATTTTTCGTACAGAACGATACCAATTAGCTTTGTGAATAGTTGCCAGAGATGATTCTATCCAACTGTAAGGGTCTTGAGACATAGGGAGCAGGCAGGGTGCAGGGGTGCAGGGGGAAAGACAATTTTGCGGGGATGTACAGGATGATAACTAATTAGGCAGACATGATATAAGCAGTACGAATAAGAATAGATGCAAACCTGAAAACTCAGACTTTCTTAATTACGAATTATGAACTACGAACTACGAATTACGTTAGCGAAGCTCCTCTGTTCGCGTAGCGTTCCGCAGGAAAAGAGGCATTACGAATTACGTATGAGTAACTTCTTCGCTGCTGCTAAGATGCGCGATCGCCTGTTTAATCCAATCTTCCACGTAAGCGTCTTGAGATAATCCAATATCTTCACTGACGACGTGTAAGGCGTGACTCACTTCATCGGCGCTATATCCCAAAGCAAAAAGAGTCATTTGCACTTCTTCTAAAATCGCTGGTGCGGGGCCGCCTGTGGCGACGAAGAAGCCTGCTGATTTGCGCCACTCGACTAACTTGGTTTTCAGTTCCAAACAGATACGTTCTGCGGTTTTTTTGCCCACACCAGGAGCTTGAATTAAGATTTGGGTATTGGCAGCGATAATGGCTTGGACTAAATCTGGAACTTCCAAAGTGTCCAAAAGTGCGATCGCACTAGCAGTACCAATACCGCTTACAGTCAGCAATTGGCGGAACAAATCCCGTTCTGCGGGTGAAGCAAAGCCGTAGAGAAACGGCACTTCATCCCGAATTTGCAGATGGGTAAAAATTTGTGTCACTCCGCCCGACTCTGGCAATTGTTTTGCCAAGCGTTGCGGAATTTGCAAATCATACCCCAAATTATTCACTTCGAGAGTCAACATCATGCGACTCCCGCCAATTGTTTGAATACCAGCGACGATCCCTTTGAGATAGCTAATCATTCTAAGAAGCCAAAATACTTTAAACCTTCGAGAATACCTCCAGCACAAACAGCTTGTGCTAGGTAACGATAGTTAGCGGGGTACTCGTTGTGCCACTGGAGTAACTCTGGACGTGCATTCCCGACTATGATTCCCCGTTCCTCGCCTACAGCGAATAAAGCAATATCATTACCTGAATCACCGCAGACAACTGTTTGTTCTGCTGCAAAGTTCCACTTTTGACGGAGGAACTGCATTGCCTGACCTTTATCGCTGGTAAGAGGCACAATGTCAAGGTCAATACCGCTACTATAGATTAATTTTATATTTAATTTAGATTTTAGCAACTCCGCCTCTAGTTGCGGTAAGACATTAACTGCTACCTCTTGCTTTAAGAAAAAACTGACTTTAAAAGCCCGTTGTTCGGAATCTGGTTGCAGTTCCAACTCAGGAAAAGACTGAGCGATTTTTAATACCAATTCACTATCCCATCCAGAGGAGAGGATTTCTGACCAACCCGCATCGGGGGTATCTTTACCGTCAAGATAAATTTCCGTACCCACAGAGAGAACTAACGCATCCGGTTCCATAAGATTTTTTTCTTTTTGGAGTTCGCGGTAAAGAATAGGCGATCGCCCTGTGGCATAGACAATCTTAGTGCCGTATGCTTGACGGTGTTCAGTCAGTGATTTTGTCAGTGCGGCTAAAGCGTTGTCATCGCCTACGAAGGTGTTATCCAAGTCAGAGACAAAAAGAAATGGTTTCATGATTTTGATATATCCCAAGTTAGTAGTTGCAACAAGACCTGACAATTTTAAACTTGACTATGCGTTCCGAGTTAATCTAGCAGATTTTAGCTGAAACAAAAAGAAGCCCCACGTCTGACATGAAGTGCAGCGTGGGACAAAATGGTTGAGCAATGATATTTTTTGCAGCTAAAAAGAAGTTTGAACTTGTTGACGTTTTCCGTCTTGAGAAGTCTTTAACCCAATTTGCTTAAGTTGCACCTTCAATCCATGTTCTGGGCGCAAGGTAATTGAAGGCTGTGGCACAATGGGATAATCTGGAATTAAATCTATTTGGAAGCTTTGAGCGATCGTCGCCAATAACAAAGCCGCTTCCATTTGAGCAAAACCTTTTCCAATACAAATTCTTGGTCCATCCCCAAAGGGAATATATACTCCTTTAGGCAATTGCTTTTCAAACTCCTGTGTCCAACGTTCTGGTTGAAAAGCTTCGGGATTTTCAAAATACTGGGGATGACGATGCATCACCCACTGGCTCATCATGATTGTCGTACCTTGGGGAATTTCGTAATCGCCAAGCTGGGTATCAACTGCTGCTTCCCGCCCCTGTATAGATACTGGAGGGTATAACCGCATTGATTCTTTGATAATTTGCTGTGTATAAACTAATTGCCCCAGGTCTGCGAGTGTTGGTAACTTTCCTTGCAAAACTTGATTTAGCTCAAATTCTAATTTTTGCCGCACGTCGGGATTTTGTGCCAAAAGCATCCACGTCCAGGATAAAGCATTGGCAGTGGTTTCATGGCCAGCTAACATCAGGGTCGCTACTTCATCGCGGAGCAGTTTATCATCCATCTGCTGACCTGTTTCTTCGTCTTTTGCTTCCATAAGCATGGTCAACAAATCATTGGTTTCCTCCTGACTATGGCGACGTTCTTGAATGAGTTTGTAGATAGCTTCATCCATTTGGGCAACAGCATGACGATAACGGATATTTTCCGGTTTTGGGAACCACTCCCACACCAGAAAATTTTGCCTCCGCTTACTTTCAAACCACTGCATAGCCACATCTAGTGCATTAGCAACAACTTTGGCTTCCCCTTCATCCACCTCAGTGCTAAAGATGCACTTCATAATAATTTGCAGCGTCAGCTGCATCATATCTGCATGAATATCATGAGTTTCACCATCGTGCCAAGTTTGCAGCATTCGGTTGGTGTAATCTACCATGACTTCGCCATATTTATTAATCCGTTTTTGGTGAAATACAGGTTGGATCAGGCGACGTTGCCAAAACCAGGATTCTCCTTCTGCGGTTAATAAGCCCTCTCCTAATAAAGTTTTTAAAGCACGGGAACCTCGGCTTTTAATAAAATATTGGCGATTTTTGAGAACTTGTTCTACGTATTCAGGATGAGTAACTAAACAAGTAGGTGTTAACCCCATCTGTAAGGGAACAATATCACCATAGTCACGACAACGAGTGAGAAATCCTAACGGGTCTTGTCCAAGTTCAAGTAAATGTCCAACAATAGAGTTAACTGGCGGCGCTGGTAACTCGAATACATCGCGAACCATACCAAAAATCCTCTAAGTTTGTATGTATTCGAGAAGATTAACTCACCGTTAATTTTAAATTCTTCATCAAATAGAGAGATTTATAATGGCAAAGATTAATTATTTTAAGAAATCATTTCAGATATTTCCTGGTTCAATGTGGGATAAGAGTGGGATAAGAAAGACCATGTTTAGTAAATGCTTGTTTAGCTCGCCGCATTAAATCCGTTTGATAGATAAACTCATCCCTAGCATCCATTGGATAAGACTTGAGTTTGAAGTGAGTACACCAAGGTAACTCTTCCATCACGATAAAAATGGGCAATTTTAACTGAGTGTATCGACTACTGTAAGCAGCTTGGTATAAAAGTCGTATTACCCTTTCACAATCAACGTAATGATCTAAATAAAATTTGGTGACTACTTGGGCTTCTAATTCACCACTATTAGCATTAGAGATAGCATCTGTCCAAGTTTTACTGTGGGGAATAGTAACAACGCTATCATCAGGAGTTTGCAATCTGAGTCCACGTAAACCGTAACCAATGACTTCGCCGTAGTGTTCGCCAATGCGAATGCGATCGCCGACTCGATATGGTGCTTCAAATAAGGTCACAACCCCAGCTATAATCGAACTTACATAATCCTTAAATGCAAATCCTAATCCCACAGCAATTGTACCTGTGAGTGCTAAGAGATTTTTTTCCGATAGATTCAGAAATAGATTGAGTAGGTAAACTACAGTGACAATCAAAATCAGTCCTTTCCAAAAAGGTACTGACTGTTTAATTGTAAGTCGGAACCGCCGCGCTACTCGCTCTGATAGCCAATTTACAAAAGATTGAAATGTGGCAGCAATTCCGTAGGCGACAAAAACGCTAATCAGAGCTTTGAGAATCTTGTTGACCGTAATCTCAGTTAGGAGTTTTTCGGTGATGCCATTATCATTGAACAATTGAGCAAACAAGCTAGTAGAGATAGACACAAGCATAATTATTCCTCTCCAAGCAAAAAGTTGTTATTAACTAACTCTGTTTTGAGTGAAGGATAGTAAGCAGGATAAATATACAATTGCTCTTGCTGTTGTACTATTACACCCGCACGCTGAAGCATTTGCACACGCGATCGCACAAGTTGTTCACTTTCGCCTAAACTTAGAGCTAGATCAGTCCGAGTCATCTGTCCATGTAACAATAAAGAATGCAGTAGGTAGCGGTCAGTAGCAGTCAAATCAGGTAGACTCGGCAAAATCGGCTTCGTTTGTCGGAGGTTCACGGAAATTTCTAGAGTTACACCTTCAGGCGTTAGTGCAGACTGAAACTCAGAAATATCATCAGGGATATCGGCCGCACGAATCCGTAATGCTTGCAGCCATAATTGAGCAGCCACGCTACTCACCCCAGAAGCAAGACTAGCAAGAGACTTACAGTCAGCTAAATCCATATCCGCGTCGCTGTCTTCAGGAGTTAATTGTGCGGTGACAGGTGCTAACCATTTTTGCAGTGCATCTCCTTTCAATTTAGGAAGGGGTTGAACTTGTTCTAAGTAAGCACTCACCTGACAAACCTGATTGAGAAACGTCCAAGCCGAATAATTGCAACCAATCAGCCAAAACTGAGTTTTATCCTTGACAACAGCATTTTGCAAAAACTCGATACTTTCCCACCCCTCAATACATCGCAAAAAGCACTGTTCCAGAGAGGGAATCACAACTAAAGTCTGCCGTTCACTCAGTTCTGAATTAGCATCACCGCCACAATCTGTTGACCGAGACTCTGTTTCAGAAAATAAAGCCTCACTAATTGCTTTTTCCAGAGATGAACAATCAGGTGAACGTTTACACAGCGCTAGAGGATGGATAATTTGCCAACTTTTGGAGAACTCATCTGTTAAACTTTCCTGAATAATTTGAGCAATTGGTTCCACAGAACAACCTAGAATCACCAGACTATTGGCAGATGTAACATTTTGCTGCCAATCCGACAAAGCTGAAGTCAGTTTTTCTTGAATAAAAGTCTGATATTCCAGTGGAGGTGATAATTGAGCTAATTTTTGTGAAAACTCCTGAATAACTTCTTCAGGCGGTTTATTGAGAAGATTATCGGGATTAGTTGTTTTAGCCTGGGAGAGCCAAGACTGAAACCAATGAATAGAAGATCGGAATTTTGCGCCTATCATTATTTAGTGTTAACAGTTATCTCCTCTAACTGTTACTCATCCGTCAAAGTTTCAATTAACAAATTTACCTGTTGCTGTCGCTGCTGCAAAAAACTTTCACACTGACGCAAAGACTCAACAGCACTAGAAAACTGCTCAAACACCTCCTGCAAATCCAACTCACCCGCCTCAATACGAGCAATAATTTCTTCTATTTCCATAACCTTTCCCTCATAATTCCAACCCGCCATCGAATCAGAACTCGAAGCATCCTTACGCTTAACCATTCAACTGTCTGCTATACCTACTCAACATTAACTGACTTAAGTTCCTGCATACTTTGTCGTGCTTTTTCTGGCGACATAGTACCTTGCACTTCAATCTTAGCTGAGACACTTTGCCCAGTCAGCTGAAATATTCCCGTCACACTCAGAATACCATTGTGATCATACAAAAAAGTAATTTCCACCGGAGAACCAGCCTCAGAAGGAGGTAAGTTTTCTAAATAAGCCTCTCCTAAAACTACACAATCATCTGGGTCTTGTGCATCTCCTTGTAGGATAATAATTTTAATTTTAGATTGATTCTTAGCTACAGTACCATAAACTTCAGAAGCCTCGCAAGGGATTTTACTATTTTTCTGAATAATTATCGAGTTTTCTGGCACTTTAAAATCATTCAGACTGACAACGCCTAAACTATGCGCGCAAACATCTGAGACAGTTGGTAAAGCATTTGTAGTAGTAGAACTTCTTGTCCTTGGTTCAACTCCAATTGTACTCGCCAAAATCGCCGCACCTTGAGCAACCACCTCATCTGGATTCACAGTTCGCAGAGGTTCTTTACCAAATAATCTAGTTAGCATTTTACCCACAAGGGGAATACGTGTAGAACCACCAACTAATAAAACATCATCAATATCTTCAGTTGTTAATTCCGCTTCCTCCAGCACCAATTCAATATTCATTTCCGTGCGGAGAACAATTTCCTCAATTATCTCTTCAAATTGATGTTGGCTCACCTTAAAATTCGCTACTCTACCCTCTACATTCAGAGCCACTCTCGTCTGAGGACTAGAAGAAAGCTTACGTTTTGTTTCCTCAGCTTTAGCACGTAGTTCTTGTTCACCAGCAATAGAAATTAACGGATCGAAGCCAGTAGCTTTGATAAATTCTGCCTGAAAAAGATTGACCAGACAATCATCAATATCTTTTCCTCCTAACTCATGGTCTCCACCAGTAGCAGTCACATCTACATTTTTCCCATTGACTTGCATAATTGTAATATCGAAAGTCCCCCCGCCTAAATCATAGACAAGAATAGTTTTGTTATCAACTTCTCGACTAGCACAAAACTCCAGCGCGGCGGCTGTTGGCTCATTAATAATACGAAGCACATTTAACCCTGCAATTTCTCCAGCAGTTTTAGTAGCAATTCGTCTTTTATCATCAAAGTAAGCTGGTACAGTAATCACGACATCAGAAATTTGCGTGTTCAAAAATAACTCAGCATCCTGCTTCAACTTCTTCAAAATTAAAGCAGAAATTTCTTCTGGCGTATAATTCCGACCATTTTGATGAATTTGATAATCACCACCCATCCGACGTTTGATGAATTGGATTACTCTTTCACCTTCAGACACAGCCACAGATTTCGCATAGCTACCCACCACAACATTATCATCTTCAAAGAAAACCACTGAAGGAGTAATTCGCTCTCCCTCACTATTAGGGATAATTTCACTTTTACCATCAACATTAATGTATGCACACGCTGAGTAAGTAGTCCCTAAATCAATTCCAATTGTATATGACATAACATTTATTCCTGAAGAATATTGTACTTAAAAGTCTCTGATTTCTGGGTTTATCCCAATTTAAACATAGCATTCATCGTTGCCAAAATTAAGCTCTCTACGGATTCTAAGAACTGGTTATTCGTCAAAAAATCAGATGCTAAAACTTGTAATGTGTATTGTTTTAAATCTTCCAGATAAGCAGATTTTAACTGTTGCTTAGTTCGTGTCATAGATTGAGCTATATGTCCTTGAAAGTCCAGTTTTAGCTTATTTGCCAAAAATTGATCCTCTATCAGTTGAGTAACCTCACGATAACCGACATGAAAGGCTGATTTATAGCTAGCTAACAAGTCATTCAATACATAGTTAGTCAAGGGAAGGATATTAATCAACTTTTGGATATGTAGTATATTTTTCTCCTGAAAAATCTTTAATACACAAGTTAGCTCTGGACGCACTTGTTCAGGATTATAGGAGAAAAAGAGAAAACTGTTTACATCTAATTGCGTTGAATCATCAAGTGATATGGGGATAAAATTAACCATATTTCCCATACCAAGTTCACTTACTTGATGAACCATTATTGCAGATAATTCATCATAACTCAATTTAGTCTCAGTGATCATGATTTCGCCTATATTATCTCCCAACTCACTAATAGTGAATAGCGTTTCATCACTAGCTGGCTCTCTGAAAAGCTCGTGGATAAAATCAGGAGCATGATTATTCAGAATAGAAGAACTTAGTTGATAGGAACTATTCGGCTTAAATAATTTTGGGATACAGTCTGAACTAAATTTGAACTGATTAACGGAGAATTTGCTATCGCTACTTATGCTCTTAACTACCTTTTTTCGCAGTTCCAAATATTTCTTCTCCACCACCGAAAGTTCATGAATCTTTGCTTGATATTCTTGCTCAATATTTTGGATGTACTGAAGCATTTGTACACAAGAAATTTCCTGTTTAACCGTATCTGCAATTCCTCGAATTGCTAATTGATGCGTCTCCTCAAATGTTTCTTTAAAAATAGAAGAATCTCTAGATTGACCTAATTCTTCTATGTTTTGACGAGCTGCTTTTTCAGCAATTTCTACAGACTGCATTTGCTCTAATTGCCAGAATAAATCATCAAAATGCTGATACAAATCTTGTGCTAATATTTCTAAGTCATTCATTGGTTGCTCTTGCTTACTTATCAAAAGCTTAATGAAATCAGAGCGGAGTTGCTGTCCTTCCAGATAAAACTTTTTGAGAACATTACAAATGGGATCAATATGCTGTGCAATCAGCAGCCGATATCTTAAAAAAACTTGCCCATATTCACATTGACTAGACTGCTCTGCAAAAATTAAATTTTTTACCTCATTGACTAAATTAATTTTGGCATCATTTATTTGTGCAATAGTTTCAACTAAATAATTACAGAAGCTATTTCTGAAGGTGGATATGACAGAATAATATTCCACAAAAATCGGTTGTGATTTTTCAGTAACACTATATAAATTTTCTATAAGTGTTTCCTGGGACTTACCTACATTCTTGGCTTGAATATAGGCTGTTTCAATTTCAGAAATCAACTTTAATCTTTGGGCTACAATGTCAATGGCACGGATTATTTCATCAAAATAATTCTGTAATCTATTTTTAATATCTATGTAAAACTCATGATGATCAATTATCACTTCTGTAGAACTGAAAAAGCTGAACCATTTTAATTGCATTTCACTTTTAATCATCTCTTTACCATAACTATCAGGAATAGATAATGGTGATGAATTAAGATGATGATCTGTTTTTAATGATTCTATCAAACTATAGGCGTGATTTATAATTTCTTGATGATTACTTCCTTTAATAATTTCTAAAGCGCCCTGAATATCATTAAGATAAATAGTTCTAATCTTTTTCTGATATTCTGGTAAAAGAGCAGTCATAATCTGCTCGTAATATTTAGTAAATAAATCACAAAAAGACATAAGCCTGTTTAGAAATAAAGTACCTAAAAAAAAGCTGTTTAAATCTTGTAGGTGGGTTGGGTTTTTATAGCTGCACCTTGGATGGGACAGGTTAGCAATAACTTTACAAACATCTTGTCAGTTTGTTAGTTTAAGTTTGTTCAATCCCGCCTACAAAAATATAGAATTTAAATTGGTGAATAGACACTCGCGCTAACACCAGTGATATTCCGAAAAATTCATGCAATCATCTTTGGTGGAATGAATTACCGTTGTTTTAGTGAAATGTTCATGACAAAATAGTAAAAAGCCAAAAACATTCGGTAAATACTCTTTGCTTGTTACGAAAAATAAATCAAATGCCAGCCTAAAGAACATAATAGATAAACCGATTATGAATCCAATCATTACACCAATAAGTCCAGCAGCACTAGAATCATTTTCTGACACGAGACTAAGCATAGAAAATACAAACACTAATCCTGGAAAAAGTCCCCCTAATGCAATTGCTATGGGTTTAAACATAGCTCTAGCAATAAGTTTACCCAAACTAGGAATTTCATTGTCATCAGTAACAATTTGTATTCCTAACAAACGTTTAGTGAGGTCTTGTCCACGATTTTTATAAGCCAACCAAATCCAAGAATAGCCCCAAATTGCCAACCAAATTAAAGCCCCAAAGAAAATTGCTATGGCATTATTACCATTATCAATTGACATTAGTAGTGTGGCTGGTGATATGAGTACCAAATCAATAATTAATCCTAAAGCTCGGCGGTAAAAATTAATTCCTAATACTCGTCTTACTAAAATTGACTCGGAATTTAATAAATCTCTGAGATCAGGATCATTTTCAGCTAACTTTTGGGCTTTTTCAAATTCCTTTTGAACTAGCTTGAGAATTTTGCGTGCTTCCCGTTTCTTATTTTCTTCTAATAAATGATCAATTTCAGGAAATCTTTCTTCTGCTTGTGAAGCAATCACAATTGCCATAAATTGACGTGCTGTTTCATTAGCAGGTTCTTGACTTAAAACACCTTGTATTACTCCCTCTGCGTCTCCCCACATTTTATTTTCGATATAAACGTTAGATAAAGTCAGTTTATATCCTGAATTATTCGGCTCAAGTGAAATGGCTTGATTTAAAAGCGAAACAGCTTTTTTCCATTGGTGATCATCACTGTAATATTGAGCAGCATCAGCATATAAATCAGCCCTTTTTGAATTACAACGAATAGCTTGTTCCGCCGCATCAATAGCTGTAGCTATATCTGGTAAACGGTAATTAGCATATCCATAGACTTCCCATGCTTGATCATCATTAGGAGTAAAATCAACTAACTTCTTACCAGCAACAACAGCCTCCTTATAGCGTCCTTCATCAATTAATCGCCAAATTTCTTCTATTGTAGGAATAGCTGCGGCGGCTGCACGTTCTTCCTGGGTTGCTGTGAGTTTCCATTGAGCTAATTCTTGATCATATTTAGCTTTAGCATCAGGATCTGTGAGTATTTTTCGAGCTTCGGTAATCAATTTGAGCAGATTACTAATTGCTTTATATTTTTCACCAACTGCGCCAATAACCTTTCCTTTTGCTTCCGCAAATTTTTTCAACAGTTCTTTCCGAATTTTGTCAATCTCCCATTCTGGATTAAGTCCCAGAACTTGATAATAATCAATGAATTTATTTTCATCCATGACTTAATATTTTCCTTTGAGATATTGTGAATTTAGTAGAGAAATTACTAGGAATTGTCTCTAGTATCAGAAGGTTAAAGATAGAACTTCATATATGCTTGTAATGTACCTTCATGTACTGTTTGTCTATCAATAACAACTTTACCTTTGGAAGGTAGAGGAAAGTTAATCATCGCTTCGCCATTAGCATTTGTATAAGCCACTCTAACTCCGCCTGCAACGATATAAACTTTTAAGCCTCTAATGGGCTTACCATTGATGTTTTTAATGGCTTGTACGGTAATCATGAGGTTTTCTCCTTAAATCCATGCTGTGGAAAGATTTCACCAATTTGCTGGCTTCATGTCTGCCAATTTTCCGTATGTAGAAAATTTAAACTGACTTTAGCAGCTATTAATTGAGACAAATATAACTTAGTAATATCACTCCCTCAAGCCAGTAGTTTTATTAACTTTTACATAAAATATTTTCAGTATTAAATATTCTATGCAGTATAATAAATTTTTTAGGGGGATGGATTGACATCCAGGTATTCCCAGGTATTTTTGAGGTATTATCATGATAATTGCCAATTATTTAGCATTAATCACAAATAAATCTTTATTCTGCTGTTTTGGCAGCATAAGTAATTATCTGGTAATGTATTTTTAGCTGGCTATATTTATTACTTAATGTTTTATTCGCAAATTGTATTGATAAATACTTTAGCAAGGTGATCTAGAACTCTTCTAGATCAGATGCATAAAACTAAGTGATCCTTGACAATTTACTAAAATCATGTGTGTTATGAGACGTTTCAAAGTGGCTGAAGGACAACAAGAAAGAATTAGGAATGGTAGGCTACAGAAGGGCTGGAGGGTCAGCGAGGAGGATATTAGACCTTTGTCTGAAGCTTCTAAGTGTTTAATTGACCGATATGCCCAAGAAAATAATTGGTCTGATGATGATTTACGGTGGTTGGAAAATTTTGCAAATATTTTCCGCGTGGTGGAGCAAAATCAGAATATTGATCATATTAAACGCCAGATCAGAAATTCTCCAGGTTCATTGCTGCACAATATTAAACAATTGATAGACGACGGTGAAATTTTTGCTAAAGGTATTTCTTACAGAACTTGGAGGAGTTTTACTTCTCAAACCCCCACAAGTCGTATTAATGCGCCTGCATTCCAGGCTTATTGTGATGCTCTGGGTTTAGAATGGGAAGAAATAGCAGAAATTCCCCTAGCAGCACTCGCAAATCCTCGACCTATTTACAATAATCTGCCCACACCTGACTATACAGAACTGGTGGGTAGAGAAACAGAAATCAGTGAGTTGCTGAATTTTTTATCTCAAAAAAATATATACAGAGTTATTGTGGAGGGGAGTGGTGGACTTGGAAAAACGGCGTTGGTGTTAGAAGTTGCTTATCGTTGTTTGCAAGCTAGGTTGAATGGCGATAATAATTTTAATGTGCCAATTTTTGACGCTTTTATTTTTACTTCTGCTAGACAGCAGCATTTGACTGGTTGTGGTTTATTACGGTGGACACAACAACAGAGTAAGCGTATAGATATTATCAGTGCGATCGCCGATACTATAGAATTTCCTGAAATTAAGAGTATCTTAGACCCAAAACAACAATTACAGCAACTACGAGTTAAGCTGTCGTCTTTCCATAGCTTATTGATTATAGATAACTTGGAAACAGTGGAAGACCAAGAGGATGTTCTGGCTTTAATTTACGAATTACCTCCCACAGTCAAAGTCATCATCACATCTCGTCAGCAAGCACCGTTAGATTGTTATCTTGCCTTAGAACCTTTATCAGAAGAAGCCTGTTTTCAGTTAATTGAAAATCTCGCCTGCCAAGGTAGTGTAGTTATAAATACTAACCAATATCAGAAAATATACGATGGCACTGGGGGCATACCTGGTGCGATCATTTATCCTATTGGTCAATTGCGGGCTTCTCGTTCCTTGGATGGGGTATTGCAGCAGCTACATCAACCAAAGCACAATATACCTCGGTTTTGGTTTGAGAGTTCATTGCAACCATTGCAAAACCAACCCGCCCATTATCTGTTAATGGCTTTAGCTATGTTTCCCCAACCTGCAATGAAAGCCGCAATTGTTCAGGTAGCATTACCAATCGCAGATGACCGCAACATAGATGAAGAATTAGCTGTATTACAACAACTATGGTTAATTAAATTTCAGAAAGAGAGGTATGTAATTAATCTCCCATTGACTCGCAGCTATGTATTTGGGGAATTAGCAGCTAACTGTGAGTTTGAGCAAGCAGCAAGGGAGAGGTGGATTAATTGGTATTTGCAATACTCCCAGGAATATGGGCAGAAGGATGAAAAGGAATGGCATGATTATGAAATTTTAGAGGAGGAGTGGGATAACCTGCAAGCTGTAATGGAATGGTGTATTGACCAAAACAGATATGAAGAATTTTTACAACTGTGGCGCAACATTAATTGTTATTCTCATACTCAAGGATATTCTAGGGGCGATCGCACAACAGCTTGGCGCAATGGATTAGATTGGATAGACTGGCTCATCCAAGCCGCCATACAACATCAACATTGGTCAACAGTAGCCGAACTGATGGCTAACAAAGGCTGGACACTCACACTCATAGGCAATAATAGATTTACAGAAGCACAAACACTATTTACACAAGCTTGGAAACTTCGTCACCATCAAAACAGCAACTTTCAATTAACCTTAGCTATTCATATCGGCTGCTTACGCATAGAACAACAAAAATTTCCTCAAGCTCATCGGTGGTTCCATTGGAGTCAAAACTTACTCAATCGAGTAACCTTAGACCCAGAAATAGCAACCCGTCACCAAATTCAGATATTATATAATCAAGGTCAAATTCACTTCAAAACTAGCAATTACCACGAAGCAGAAACATCCTATCAGCAAGCTCTATCGCTGGCTAAAACTATTGATTGGCAACGGGCAATGTGTTTAATTCAAAACTGGTTAGCAGATATTGCTATAGAACTGGGGAATCTGCAAAAATCCCAAGAATTATTAGAACAATGTCTACTAGTAGCAGAAAAAAACTTAGACCAATGTACCATTGCTTTCTGTAAACAATCCACAGCATTTTTAGCAAAAGCTGATGGTAACTGGACAGATGCTCAATCCTTCGCCCAATCAGCATACCAAGACTTTTTGAAATTAGGAATGTTGGCTGAAGCCGAAGAAACCCAAACTTTGCTGCAAGTGATAAAAAGTAATATATAGTAACTATGTACTACTACAAAATTGAAGTTAAATTATCCACATTTGAGAGCGCTCCCAGGTAAAGCAGCCATGACATCTGCTTTGATATTAACCACACGGGGGCGCAGCCTTTTTTATTGTTTGAGAGGTTAACAACGAGCAGATGAAAATATCCAGTTGACTAAACCATCAAAGTCAAAATGTTCTGCAAATAACGCCTGAGTCTGAGGAAAAGAAACTTCCCAATTATTCCTTATTTTTTTACTTCAGTCACTGTTAAATTTAACAAATTCATATTTAAACTTTATTGTCAAGATCACCGCTTTTGACTCAAACTGATCTACACAAAGTCTCAAAAACTCTACTAGAGTAGATTTCATAGCTTCAGTTAGGGGCTTGTATGCTGAATTAATTAAGTAGGTAGATATAGAAAAACCAAACTATATTACTAAAAGTAAACAGTCATGAATACATTCGCCTATCATACAACTATTACAAAAAGTTATAGTTTTCCTGATCTTTTTGAAGACTTGGCAGTTACAGCCACATTTTCTGATTTTGCTGAAATATGTCAACTTTTTCAGTCTGCTGCTGATTACTATAGAAGTAGAGGAATTAAACAATGGAATAAAGGCTATGATTTAGAGAAAATATATCATAATATCTCGAAAGGAGAAGCTTTTATTGTGAGAAATGAAAGTGGAGTTTTACTATGCACGTTTGCGATTTCTAAAAAATTACCCAATTATTATCCTGAACATTTGACGATAGAAAGCAATATTTGGATTGTTAAAAGTTTATGTAAAAACCTACAAGAAAAAAATTCAATTGCTGAAAAAATTATCATAAAAATAATTAAAAATGCTGTTGATAACTATATTAATAAAATATATTTAGACTGTGTTATGGATAACCAAATATTAGAAAGATATTATCAAAAATATGGATTTAAAAGAATAGCAATAGTTGAACATCCAAAATATGAACAAAACATGGCAGTTATGGCATTAAATATTAAAGAATAAATATTTAATAAAAATTCGACATCTTAATTATAATTTGGATATACTTCAATGAAAATTCCCTAGTATGCAGCCAAGTTAATTAAAATATGTTCTTCAAACAATTTATAACTGTATAAGAAAAAACCCAAACTCTTTTGCAAGCCATTCACCAAAATTATAAATTAGAAAAAGTAGGATAGCCTAGCTACCCTACAACTATTTTGTTTAAGTTAAATTATCCACATTGCAGAGCGCTCCAAGGTAAAGTAGCCATCACATCTGCTTTAATATTAACCACACGGGGGCGCAGCTGTTTTTGTTGTTTGAGAGGTTGACAACCCGATGGAGATACCCAGTTGACTAAACCATCAAACTCAAAATGTTCTGCAAATAATACCTGAGTCTCAGCAAAAGCAACTTCCCAATCATTTCTATCCACTTCATCCATTAGTCCCGCATAAGGAAAATGGTTAATAAAACGACCAAATAGCATTTGACAATCTTCCTTATACTTAGCGGTATCTAACAAGTGAGAATGCCAAACAGCATCAATTTCCTGAGTAGGTATAATTTTATTATGGGGATAGACATACATCAAGAACAAAAATATTACATATTGCTTCAAAGCACGCACGGTTTGTTCTCTTGTCCAACCACAACCCTTCTCTGGATGCATCAGCAAAAAGGCAATTGGCTCTAAATCTAGCACCTCTAGCTTCTGCAAAAAAGTTAACCTTTCGGTGGATGAAACGCGCTGTTCAACTAACATCTGTTCAAATCCTGAAAAACTGTATGTCTTACAGTCGTTAGTCGTTTTGTCAGTTCTGCATTATTTGCACAGAAAAATTTTACCTCACTCAGCAAATAGGAAAAAAAATTAGTGATCATACGAATATTTCAGTATTTATAAATACTATATTTATAGTCGTATACATACAAATCAAATCTTGAAATGTATATCAAAAAACACAAACTTCTTAACCCTGAATATCGTTGAAGCTAACCAATCATCAAGGCTAAATTATCTATTTTCATCCTCAGCCAGCGATTTAAGTATAAATTTTTATAAAAAAAAATCACAAAAAATACACAGTTACGTGATTAATTATTTGGTATATTTTCCATATCCATGATCTTATTATCAATCACCATGCTATGGATGAACACCTACAGCAACTACTTCAAGCACTCTCAAAAACAGAACAACGGAGTAGAGATGAACGGCAAATTATAGGCAAAATTCTCAAATTGATTCCTAATTTACCCGGTATTTGCAGAAATTACGATCCTAAAATTAACTATGAAGATGCCTTTAACCGTGCTATAGAAGGTGTGTGGCTAGGAATTAGAAAATTCGTTCAGGTGTCTATAACTCGGATTCTCAATGCTAATGCTGAAATTAATCGCCGTTCTTTTGTCGCCTGGTTTAATAGAATCTTAAAAAACAAGATTTTTGATCTTTATCGTCAGCATAAAAAACAACCCCTGAGCTTAGATATACAAATTGCCGAAGAGAGTGACACACATTTAAATTTTCTAACTTATGACATCAACATTACAAGTATTGAGCAACTAATCACCGAAGAAGAAATAATTCAAAATAAAGAAAAAGAAAAGCGAATCAAATCTTTTCTCGAACAAGATGAAGAATTATTAAAATGTAAGTTGAAGAATAACCCTCAATGTAACTGTCAAGCACTGATTAAACTGAGAATGTTAAAACAACCGCCAGAAATTTGGCAAGAAATCGGTAAATATTTTCAAATAGCATCATGGAAAACCATTGAATCACACTGGCGGCGAAAATGCTTACCACTTTTAAATCAAATTTCATTATTATTTTATGAGGCATAAATGATATGACAAAAAATGCAGAACCCTTTTTCATAACTGTTCCTCTCACCCTAGAAAACCACGAATGTGCTAAAAGATTTGCGTCTGAACAGTCTGCTTCTGCCAAAGTCAAACAAGTTTATCTGAACACTTTAGCTGTTTTGGCAGTTGATAGTTTCTTGCGCTGGATGGAATTTGAAACAGATTTAAATGCTAGTGATAGTTGGCATCCTATAATTCGTCGTTTTAATAACGTAGCTGATTTAGTGCTTCCTGATTTGGGAAGATTAGAATGTCGTCCCTTTTTAGCAGCAGAAAATTCCCTAATTTTACCTTCGGAAGTAATAGGAGATAGAATTGGTTATATAGCTGTAAAATTTGTAGAAAATTTACAGCAAGTGGAAATATTAGGATTTCTCCCAGCTTGCGAAAACATAGAAACACCAGAAATAATTTCACTGAATGATCTTCACCCTCTTGCAGAATTAACAAATTACTTACTAAATTTACCACCTATTGCTGAAGAAGAATTAGCACCAGAAAATACTGATGAGCCTAATTTATCAGTAGAGTTGTTGCGACGGTGGTTAGAGAATAACTATGATGGAGAAACATGGCAAAAACCAGAGCAAATATTAGTAAGTAGCGGTCTGAGAAATCAAAAAATTAATATACCATTGAATTGCAGTCGAGCTAAAGTGATTAACTTAGGTAATCATTTAGTAATTATCCTGATTTCATTAACTGTTGAAGTGGAAAATGAAATGAAAATAACGGTTAGCTTATATCCGGGAGATACCGAGCCTAACTTACCTTTAGGAATTATCCTGAAATTATTGGATGAAGATGGAGATTTAATAGCGGGAGATGATTACCCTGAACCCATGATTGAACTTACCGAAGTAGATTTTAATACTGAATTTAGTATCGAAGTTACATTGGGGGAAGATAGGTTTGTAGAATTTTTTCAAGTTTAAAACAGGTACATAAATTCATGGAATCATTAGCTGTTTTATTATTTGAATCAGGGGATTTTGAGCAAGGCTTTATAGTTAAGTTGCAATTACAGCAAGCTCAGGGATATATCACAGCAACATTACCAAAAAATCCCCAAATTTCCAGTGTATATGCCAATATCCAAAACTTGTATTATCAAGTTAATCCCCTGAAACGCAAGCAGAATATTGATCACCAATATCACACGCGTAAAAGAAAATATAACGTCCAAAATTCAAAAGACAAAAAAGATCCCAAACAAGAGATTAGGGAATATATCGAACTGTTGCAAGGTCAATTAAATGAATGGCTAAATTCTAAGTCCTTTCAGGTGATTCGGACAGCAATAATTAATAATTTTTCTGCTTATCCCCATTCAAGATTAGTTATCCAAGCTAACAATCCTCTTCTCTGGCGTTTACCTTGGCATAATTGGGATATTTTGCAGCGATTAGGAGATGTAGAAGTTACTTTATCTTTTCCGCAACTCAAACCAATTCAAAAATTTTCACCAGCTTCATTGCGAAATGGAATTAGAATTTTAACGGTAATTGGTGCTACTGAAGGAATTGATGTTACAGGAGATATTAACGCCATATATGATATTTTTACCCAAAAACAGGCAGAAATTAAAATAGTTCCCCAACTGGCTCAAACACAATTAGATATACAAATATCAGCAAAAAGCACACTTTCCCGCCGAGAATTATATGATGTCCTTTGGGATTATCAACCCAATCAAGATGTTTTCATCAAGACATCTTCATCTCAGATAAATAACAATAGTTTTCTCACTCCTCAAGGCTGGGATATCTTAGTCTTTGCTGGACATAGTAACACCCTGTGGTCTAAGGATCAAACTGGTGTTTTACATATTAATTCTGAAGAAAGCTTAAGTATAGGCGAATTACGTTCAGCCATTAAATCTGCACTAGCTTTTGGCTTGAAGTTAGTCATTTTTAATTCTTGTGATGGTTTGGGTTTAGCTAAAGACTTGATGGATTTACAAATTCCTTATGTTATCGTTATGCGTGAGGAAGTACCTAATAATGTGGCTGTTAATTTCATCAGAACTTTTTTACAAGAATTTGTACAGAATCGGGAACCAATTCATACAGCAGTTAGCAAAGCCAGAAGACAACTAAATAAACTGGAAGCACAATATCCTTTAGCTAGTTGGCTACCGATTATTTTTCAAAGTTCACCAATATTAAATCTAACTTGGGAACAATTATTAACTGGACTCAAAGTTAATAGTGATTGGAGAGGATGCTGTTTAACATTATTTACATTAGACGCTCTGCGACGGTTACAAAACAATCTTTTAACTAAAATTAAAGGGTTAGAAATTGAAGATATTTATATTGCTCCAAAATTACGGTTATTACAAACAATTCAGCCAAATAATTGGCAGGAAGTCCGGCAATTATCTGATGATCATAAAATTCCTAAAAATTATGAATTTATAGAATTTCTGGAAAAAGTAATTACTCGCAGTAATATCGGCGAAGTTAGAAGATTAGCAATTCTGGGTGAACCTGGAAGCGGTAAAACTTTATTATTACAACGGGCTGGAGATTGGATTTATTGGAATTTAAACAGGCTGGTAATTTGGGTTTATTTAGCAAATGTGAACCGCACACAAAGTTTAGAAAATTACTTGCAAACAGTATGGCTAAAACGGGCGCAAGCAGAAGGTAAATTATCCTGGGCTAATCAGGAAAATTTATCTGAGATATTTGCTAGTAAAAATGTCTGGTTATTGCTGGATGGAGTTGATGAAATGAATGTGAACTCTGGTGATCCTGTGGGAGAAGTGACACGCCAGATTAATCAATCTAATTTTTTATCTCAAGCTAATATCATTTTAACCTGTCGTCTTCATCTTTGGGAAGCGAATAAATATCTATTACAACAGTTTGAAATTTTCCAGAATTTAAATTTCACGGCTGGCGATAATCCCAATATGTTTAGTACAGAAGTAAATCAGGTAACTTTGTTTATTCGGCGCTGGTTTACTGGTAATTCTCAGAAAGGAGAGGCATTAATTACTGAAATTAGACAGGATAGGAATAAACGCATTGAAGATTTATCAAGTAATCCTCTGATATTATCTCTCTTATGTTTAGTTTGGGAAACGAATCAAGATAAAACAATATCACAAATTTTGACTTCTAGAGCCGCCTTATATGAACGCTTTGTAGAAGATTTTTATAAATGGAAAGCAGAATTATTTCGCCAAGAAGATAATATTCTTGTTAAGACTAATGAACGCTTAACTTTAAATCAAAGTACGATTGATCAATTAAATCATGATTTAGGTATATTAGCAAAGCGGTGTTTTGAAGATAAACAGAACCGGAAAGTTACATCAGCGCAATTAGAGCAAGTTACAGCAAATCCTCATCCGGCTACTAAATTTTTCTTACCTGCAATTAAAAATATTATTGCTAACAGTGGAATGGAGTTATATACCTCACCGTTCCATATTTCCCATTTTATGGCAAGTTTAATTTTAAAAACTAATTTAAAATTAGCTCTCCAGTTGGGTTGGCTGAATCAAGTTGGAACATCTAAATATGATTCCAATCAGCCAATTTATGCTTTTTTTCACCCGACGTTTCATCAATACTTTGCTGCTAAAGCAATTAATGAAGGCGAATATGAGTTTTTTCTCAAACACAGTATTATTCTACCTCCACCTTATGGAAATTATCGTGTATTTGATTCTCAATGGCAAGAGGTGATGTTGTTATGGTTTGGTAGAGAAGATGTTTTAGATGATTTTAAACAATTACTAATTGAAAATTTATGGCGATTTCGAGATGATTCACAGTTTTTTTACACATACAAAGCCAGGTTTTTAGCAGTAGCAGCTTTAGCAGAATTTAAACCCTGTCGTCCACTGGAACGTCAATTAACAGATGATTATCATCATACTACAGTTACTGTAAATGAAATGATAGACCTAGTTGGTAAGACTAGCTTTATTTATAAAAGTAATGAAGATGAAAATGATTGGTCACTTCCATTTAAGGCATTTGAAAACCGCGCAAAAATAGCATTTACTAGAACAAATCCTGAATTGTCTGAAAAATGGCTTGTTAATTTTATTAGGCGTAATCAACCGGAATGTCGTATTGTTCCAGCTTTAACACTAAATTATTTGTCTCCCGCACATCCGTTAGTTATAGATGCTTTGCTAGAGCATTTCAAAATGCGTCATCAGGAAGACAATAAGTTGCACCGTATTTATTCTACAAAATTTGTAATTCACATTGCTAAAAACAATGAAAAAGCTATTAATCAATTTATTGATTTTTTTAATTATGCAGAAGATGAAGATATAGAAATTAATGTTGCGTTGGTTTTGGGATGTATTGCTAATAGTAATCACAGGATGCCAAATCTGACAAAATCAGTGGTCATAGAAGCCATTGATAGGTTAATCCAATGTTGGAAAAATACTCCTTCTACAGAAAGTAGAATATATTCATGTTTCCATGAATATTGTCAGTGCTTAGTTGATGAAAATCCTAACATAGCTGAATATTTAATTAACCAATTAGTTCAATTATCGCAGAATCTTTTATTAGAAGAGAATCAGAATAATAATTTTTCTAAAAATCCGCGTTATCGGCAATATTTAATTGCGGCTAAACAGGTTTCTCTGGCTATAGCATTATTAACGATTTCTCCAGTCAATCAACTGGCTATGAATACTTTAATTAAAGTAGCTGTTCAGGAGCCAGAAAATGAAATAGATGTGGCGATTTTTCAGTGTTGGAAAAATTTAGGTAAAGATTATCCGGTAATTATTCATTCCCTTTGTGCTTATATTCATAAATTGGATGAGGAAAAAGCAACAAGTAGATTTTTCTTTAAAACTATTGATATTTTGGGAGATGTGGCTTTAGGTGATTTGGTTGCAATTGAGGTTTTAAGCCACAGGTTAAAAATTGCAGAATCTTCTGATTTACGTTTAAGTATTACCAAACAGTTAATTAAAATCGATCCGGTTAATATCAAAGCTATTAATCATTTACGAGAGTTAATGGAAACTGATACTTGTGTAGATAGGCGTGCATCAGCAGCAAAATATTTAGGAGAATTTTCTGAACTCTACCGGGAAGTAGCTATTAATACTTTGATTTCTTGGCAGAATGCTTATTTTGAAGAAGTTATGGATTTTGTAGAGAAATCATCTATTGATCAAGATAATATCACTCGCTGTATTGCTAAATTAGCGCGGGAGTCGGAAGAAGAATACGGAAAGTATGCTGAGAAAACCATATACTTGCAACGCTTGTTTCGCCAGTCTGCTTTAATTAGTAATATTGCTGATAGTTTATCTAATTTTTCTCGGAATCATCCCCAGGTAATTGCTCATTTAACTGAATTAATTTTAAAGTTTCCTCGTTGCTATACTCAATATTGTTTAGTTCAGAATTTAGGCAGAATTGACCCAGGAAATCCTGTTTGCATTGAAATGTGGATGCAGTTATATGATTATGAGACTAAAGCAGATGAGCGCCAAAGTATTGCTACTCAGTTCCGCTCTACAGTTTATTATAATTGGAATGCGGAAGTAGGCGATCGCACTCGCCGCCAAATGATTATTGACGCATTAACTAAAATTCTGAAATCTACTGAAGATACATCATTCAAGTTAGGTTTAGCCGAGACTTTAGGTTTATTTGACCCTGGAAATGCTTTAGCAATTTCCACATTAATTAGTTTAGTTAAGGGTAAATATAATGGACATTTTTCTCATCCCACTGCTGCATTAGAAAAAATGCTTCAGGGAGAAAAGGCGGAAATAGTCGCTAGAGAAGTTGTGATACATCTTAAGGATCTATTGAAAGATACTTATAAAAACCGATGGGAAAATGATAACTATGATCGGTTACAATATTTGCTAGAATTATACTATCTGTGTTCAGAAATATTGCCCTATCCCGAATTTTACCGAATTTTTAATAATAAATCAAAAACTTATCATCTCAAGCCCAGATTTGTGATTTTTAGCATCTTTAAATCTGTGGCTAATTTAGGATTCGATATTACTTATGATATCCTTCATCCGGTTGACCTATTAATTAAAATAAGCGCCTCTATTGGGCGAATATTGCAAGGTTTATTTTGGACTGTTGGAGTTATTTTAACATCTGTTGTGACACTAATTATTGTCGTAATTTACCCCATCTATTGGCTATCTAAAAAATATCTAAAAATTGATCTAAAACGAACTCTAATGCGGGCGTTGGGCGGTTTATATGGTTTAACAGTAGGAGGTATTATTTTAATAACCACTTTTACCGTAATATTGCTATCTTTATCATTAGGATTGGCTGTAGTTCCCCTCCCAGTGATGATAGTTCTGATTTTAATCAGTGCGGGAGTGATAAAATTCACAGGAAATAATGAATAGTTACATATTACACTATGACTCATCTGTCAAAGTTTCAATTAACAGATTCACCTGTTGCTGTCGCTGCTGCAAAAAATTTTCGCACTGACGTAAAGACTCGACAGCAGTAGAAAACTGCTCAAACACATCTTCCAAATCCAACTCCCCTGCCTCAATGCGAGCAATAATTTCTTCTATTTCAATCACCTTCCCCTCATAATTCCAACTCGCCATTGAATCAGAACTCGAAGCATCCTTACGTTTAACCATTCAACTCTCTGTCTCTTTGTGGTTTGTTTTCCATCACCTTCACTTTAACCTCTCCCTGTCCCAACTGAATCAACAAATCCTCACCCACCGTTAACTCAGCCGCAGAGCGAACTATCCCCCCATTTTCCTTACTGACCACAGCATAACCACGCTGTAACACTGCTTTAGGGTCAAGACTAGCCAACTTTTCCCGTAACAATTCTAAACGCTGCTGTGCTTGGTGCGATCGCCCCAAAGTCACCTGTATCAATTGTTGCCTTTTCCAACTTAGCTGCTGCATCTCCTGCTGCACCTGTCTATCTAACCCCAAACGCCGCAAACCATACCGTAAACTTTGCAACTTATCCTCAGCATTTCCCGCAAATTCACTTACTGAATCACTCAACGCAACTATCCTTTGCCGATGCTGAAAATACAACTCTGCCAGAGATGGTACAACAGTTTCCGCCGCCGCCGTCGGTGTATGTACACAAGCATCAGCAACTAAATCTACCAAAGACTCATCCCGTTGATGACCAATACCAGTAATTACCGGGATAGAACAAGTAGCAACAGCCCTTACCACCCGTTCATCATTAAAGCAAGCCAATTCCTCAACCGCACCACCACCCCGTGATAAAATCAGCACCTCGGCGCGACCATCACGATTAACCCGATTAATCGCCTTAACTATAGAATCTGGTGCTTGCTCACCCTGCACCGTAGCCGGAGAAAATAAAACGTGTAAACCGGGATATCTTTGTTTGAGAGTTTTTTGAATATCGCCCCAAGCCGCCGCAGTGGGTGATGTTACCACAGCAATAGTTTCAGGATGCAGAGGTAAAGGACGTTTGCGTTCTGGATCAAATAAACCCTCAGCCAGCAAGCGGTTTTTTAATTGTTGATAGCGTAGCGCCTGTAAACCTGCACCAGCAGGTATCGCTTGCCAAACCGATAATTGATACTCTCCCCTTTGCGGATAAACTCTGATACTACCCAAAATAATTAACTGCTCACCAGCAATTGGCATTTGAGCCAGTTTAGGGATTTGGCTTTTCCACACCACACACTTAATCCCGGCTGTCCCTTCTGGGTCTTGTAGTGTAAAAAATAACCCACTGTGATGGTTGTTAGCACTGGAAACTTCCCCAGTTACCCAAACTTGGCGTAATTGATTATCTTGCTCTAACAACAAGCGGATATAGTCAGTTAATCCAGCTACTGAAAGCGCTGTGTCGGGAAGTAGAGAGTTAAAAGTCATCTCGGTTGGTGAGCATTGGTGCTGGAGCGATTTTAGCATTTTTCATGAATACCAAAGTTTATCCCAACCAGCGCTTTAATCTTTTATAGACATCATCATCATTACGCTTACCTACTAAAATTACTTCTACTAAATTTTGATCAGGAAAATATCTATATATAATTCGATATTCCCCACTATCAACTCGATAGAAACCTTCATAACCCGATAGCTTTTCACTATCAGTTGGTAAAGGCTCAATATTTAAAGCTAAAACCTTTTTGGCAATTTGCGCTGCTATTTTAGGTTGCAAACCATTCAAAAAATCAAGAACAGTTGCTAGACCATCAAGCCTAGCCATTAGCTAAATGCTCCAATGCAGACGTGAAAGCCTCTGTACCCACCATTTGGGAATTATGCAAATCAACTTCAGCCGCCTGACCGAAAACCATATCCTCTAATTCTTGCAGCCGATGAATTAATTTTTGGTAACTCTGGGCTGAGATAATCACATGGCTGGGACGTGATTGTTTAGTTAGTAAAACTGGTTCGGTAGTAGCCTTGTCAAAAACCTCACCGTGTTTGTTCCGAGCATCTGTGAGAGTGTAGGTCTGCATGATAGCTTTGACTATTTTAGACATTTTGACTATATTTTAGCAGATTATTCTCATAGAAGAGACTGCAAATACCCAAATGCCTGAGTGAACGTGAGAAAAACGCAGCTAGAACTCAAAAAACACTTCACTTTGATTCTAAGGAAAAAACACTAATTAACGCATACCAGGTTACGTTACACTATAAACTAATCTATTGATTAATCTAGACAGGGTAAAACCATCATGGAAAAAATAGAAGTTCAAGTAGATAGACTTACCTTTGAACGAGCAAAAACTCTGGCGATCGTCAATCAATCAAGTCTATCAGAATTGATTACTCATGTAATTGAACGTTTAGCAGAAATCCAGGAACAAAAAGATCCATTAATGGGATTATATGCTGATGTTCCAGAGATTGTAGATGAAATTGTTGCCGAAGCTATGGAAAAAAGAGGGCATAATTTAGCGGATGAATAAAGTAGAAAAATCCCTACTTGATACGGATATTCTTTCAGAAATTATTAAACGAGCAAATCCTGTTATTATTGCTAAGGCTAATATTTACTTAAATAAATTTGATAAATATACAATTTCTGTAATCACAGTTATGGAAATCGTAGAAGGTTGGCAAAAACGCAAGCAGGAGAAACGTCTTCAGCAGTTCTTAACTATCCTGGATTCACAGGAGATATTATCCTTTGAATTGGAAGAAGCCGTATTAGCCGGGAGAATATACGCTGATTTAGAGGCAATAGGTAAAAGGATTGGTTATCCTGATTGTATGATTGCTGCTATTGCTATCCATAATAATGTGACTTTAGTTACTGGTAATTTATCTCATTATGAAAGGATTCAAAACTTAGGTTATTCACTCAGACTAGATAATTGGCGTTTATAGTATCGCTCCTGATGCTTTTATCTAGGTTATATGTACTACTTTGCCCCTACATCTTCTTACCACTTCGTCAACATTTAGATGCCTTTGCCCTGCGTTGCATAGAGCATCTCAACATGATTAATAGTTTACGTACCCAAAATGACTAATACTGAACAGGTGGCGTCTGTTGTCTGGAATATAAAAAGCCTCAAACATATCTTCTCATACTTGTGTAATTCTATACATAGAACTATGTGAGCGTTTATCA
Source organism: Nodularia chucula CCY0103 (assembly GCF_963923915.1). Classification (NCBI taxonomy): domain Bacteria; kingdom Bacillati; phylum Cyanobacteriota; class Cyanophyceae; order Nostocales; family Nodulariaceae; genus Nodularia; species Nodularia chucula. The sequence goes on from NZ_CAWUOL010000005.1 coordinate 109,295, forward strand.
AGATGAATACTTATCACATCACCTGTAGAAATACCAACTTCCTCACCTATAAGTGATTTTAGAACTTCTTTTTTTGATAACATTGATTTTATATTTTTTTTAAACACATCGGTATTGTAGCATATTTACTTACCAGTTCTTGTGCAAATTTGAACTAGCCATTGTTTCAACACCTGAGAATCACTTTTTTTAGCATCACCAATTAATAAGTCTGATACACTACTCATGGGCTTAATTGATAGTTGGTTTGACTTCGGTGCTGAACGTATAGCAGAATTAAAAAACAGTGGATATGAAGACGCGAAACGTTGCTTAATGCCGATTATGGAGACTTTTAGCACTCTGAAAAATCAGCCTCAGTCTCTGGATGGGCTGGTTAACTCAACCCAGCGTTTATTTAATCTTCACTGTAAACCGGAGTTAATCACAGATAAATAGCCAATAAATGACTGTACTGTGGTCTAAACTAGAAAATCTATGCTTTTTGGGAGGTAGTCAAATTTAAGCGATCGCCTGATAATAGCAGCAAGCCCTGTTTTATCTGTGTACCTCTGCAGTTAAAAAATTGTCTTAGAATTATGTAGTATCGCTAACCTCATTTGAGAGCGATCGCCTAAACCTTAAATAAACATCAGATAATTCAAATGTTTAGATAACATTGTAGGAGCGGCGGCTTCCTTAACTATTTTGATAGTTTAAATCAACGGAGAGGGGGAGATTCGAACTCCCGGAGGTTTTAGCCTCATCCGATTTCAAGTCGGACGCAATCGACCACTCTGCCACCTCTCCAATAAAACTGTCGAGCTTTTAATAAATCTGCGACGATACACTAATATAGCGTCTTTGCCGAATATTAACAAGCTGACAGATCATAATATATCTCATTATCTACATTGAAGGCAAATATCTAGGACACATTAAGCGAAAGCCTCCGGTAAGCTTTGTGATCCCTCGTACAAAATTTCCTCTAAAGTCACCTGGAAATCATGGCCTATCCAAACTTGGGAGACTTGGGAAACCTCACCTGCGTTTAAGGAGACAATGGAAAAACTACGCAATTTCTCGCCCTGATTTTCCAAAATTCTGGGTACAGTTGCCGCATTTAAATAAATTGTTCCCTCTGGACTTCTAAATACAGCTTTGCGCTGCACTTTTTTAGTGTGTCTAAGAGTACGGTGCATATGCCCGAATGTCACTAGAGGAATAGTTTTACCAGCCGTGAGAGCCTGAGAAATTGCTTCACCCAGGTCTGGGTCGCCAAAGTCACCACCGATGGGATGCCAGTCCTTACCGCATGGATCTTCGGGGCGATCGCCTAAACCGCTAGGGCCATTGTGACCGAGAAAGATAATTGTTTCATGAGCAGCGCTATTGACCGCTTCAACGATGCGATTAGTGGATTCTTCCAAACTGGTTACACCATACCGTTGTTGCACGATGTCCGCAAATTTCCATTCTGGTCCACCCCAGGTAAAAGGCCGACCGCCTACCACAGTTAAATTCCAGGCGGGAAAATCTAGCTTACTGTAACCTACATGAGCAGATCCCAATAAATCGAGTTGTTCCTGTACCCAATCTGACTGAGAACGGTCATAAGGACACTTTCGTCGTCCCCACTCCGTGGCAGTGTACCAGGCATCATGGTTGCCCATCACTGCTGCCTTGGGAATATCCAGGGAGGCGATCGCCCTCACCACATCCACCGATTCATTGCCAAAATCGCCCACAAACAGCACTAAGTCAACATTCAGATGCTTGAGTGCAATGCCATCTTCTAATTCCCATTGGTCGTGAACATCTCCAACTACAGCAATTTTTAGGGTTATTGATTTGGTTTTATGACTGGTCATGCCACTTTCCTAGCCTTCTATCTCCAGGATATGAAACTCACGTGAATTTGGACATAACTAACGGAATATCCACCTGCTACTATTTTTGGTAAAAACTACTATAATTGAATCCACAGGACAAAAACTGGCAACTTAAAGCAACCCCTAACTGTGTTTACCACTGCACTACCTCAAACAGAGACAACCCCACCGGGTGGACTACCGCTAGATTTATTTGCTGCCATTGAGAATCTTAAAAAAGAACTCAATGCCGTTATTTTGGCGCATTACTATCAAGAAGCGGATATTCAGGATATCGCCGATTTTATTGGGGATTCATTACAATTGGCCAAAGCCGCAGCCCAGACCAATGCAGATGTGATTGTCTTTGCTGGTGTTCACTTTATGGCAGAGACAGCAAAGATACTCAATCCTGATAAATTGGTGCTTTTACCAGATTTAGATGCTGGTTGTTCTTTAGCAGACAGTTGTCCCCCAGAAGCGTTTGCCGCATTTAAAGCAGCGCACCCAGATCATTTGGTAATTTCATACATCAACTGCTCGGCTGAGATTAAAGCCATGAGCGATATCATCTGCACCAGTTCTAACGCTGTCCAGATTGTGCAACAAATACCACCCACACAGCCGATTATTTTTGCCCCAGATCGGAACTTGGGACGGTATGTGATGGAACAAACTGGCCGAGATTTACTCCTATGGCAAGGTAGCTGCATTGTCCATGAAACCTTTTCTGAAAAGAAAATTGTCCAGTTAAAAATTACTCACCCAGAAGCAGAGGCGATCGCTCACCCGGAATGTGAAAGTAGTGTATTGCGCCATGCCAGTTTTATCGGCTCAACAGCAGCTTTACTCAAATATTGTCAAAATAGCCCTACACAGGAATTTATCGTGGCTACAGAGCCAGGTATTATTCACCAAATGCAAAAACTGGCTCCCAACAAACTCTTTATTCCTGCCCCACCATTGAATAACTGCGCTTGCAACGAATGTCCATTTATGCGATTAAATACTCTGGACAAATTGTATTTGGCAATGAAAAACCGCACTCCTGAAATCACTATGTCAGAAGATATCCGGGAGGCGGCGCTACGACCAATGCAACGAATGCTGGATATGAGTGTTTAGTTAAATTGTCAAATATAAGAAAACCCCCTAGCTGTCTTGTTTGCTAAGGGGTTTTATTTTTTAAAAGATAAACC
>NZ_CAWUOL010000006.1:0-109433 GCF_963923915.1 Nodularia chucula CCY0103
AACTGGTTTGCTAATTGCTGCTACTGTACCTCATAACAGCCGGAAACGCTGTATAGCAGTTCCCATGCTCGTGAGGTACAAAGTTTTTTAGTTTTAGGGAACAGGGAACAGGGAATAAATTGATGTGTACTTCATCAGACTGGGAAAGGCTATATGGGAATAATATTTGATTATTGAACAAACAAGTAGTGGATTGACAAGCCTAAAAAAGTGCCTTAAATGTAGGTTTTGTTAAGCAGCGCAACCCAACGCGACCAATTTGGATTTCCTTACCTCAACCTGACCTACAATTTTTTTCAGAAATCAAACCAGATTACTAAATATCCCCAACTTATTCGACAAGTCGGGGATCTGTACAGCTACTGATAGCTAGCCAAATTTCAGAAGAAACTTACTTTTTCCCAGTCACTTTTTCTAAGAAATTCTGAACATTATCCTCTACCGAAGTTGAACTAGATGAATTTCCTGGATTCTTCATCTGATCAATATCAGCATCTCCCTGAACCTCATTTAGTCCTTGATTTGTCCTTTCTTGAGTTTGTTTCTGATTCAAAGGTTGAGATTTAGCCACTTCGTCAGTTCTTTTTTGAGTCTCCAGCAGTTGGGTTGTACCTTCCTCAATATCACTTTGATAGCTACTGATAGCAAAAGCAGGTGCTGCACTTGATAAAAATAGCAACGTACACGCACAAGCCACAATTAAAAACTGTACTGGGCGTAACAACATAGATAAAACAAAATTCAAAACCTTCATTTTAAGCTCCCAATAATAACTTTAATAACATTCCCAAAACACAATTAACTTATTAATAGGTGTTGTTTTCATTCCTGGGAATATGTAAAATTTGACCAAATTGGCATTTCAGCGTTTCAATACCTGATTAATTATCCTGCTTGACCAAATACTTGTCAGTTAATTTCATCTATTACACTTATACCTCTAAATTACTCACATTTACATCAATCTCCAGATAGAATCCATTTTGATAGATTCCTATCTAATTCAATGTATAAATAGGGCGGTATGAACCATTCAAGGTTTGTAATCAGTCAGGGGAGAAGAGGCAGGGGTGCAGGGTGCAGGTGGAGAAGAAGAAGAGGCAGGAGGTGTGGGAGGTGTGGGGAAAGATTTTTACTATCTAATACCCAATACCCAATCCCCAGTCCCCAGTCCCCAGTCCCCAGTCCCCAGTCCCCAATCCCCAATCCCCAGCATCTATACGTAATTATTGGGAATAAACAAGTAAGATTTCTTTTTTTATTTAGTATACACATTTACTAATTCTGTCTAATAGAATTTATCAATTTAATAGTCAAATATACATATTTTTTAGCCCTTACCCTCATCATCCCCCATGAGTTTCATTAAATACTGCACTTTTATCATGGATAATTCCCCACTGATTTAGCAGATATCAGCAGAGATGGTGGAGCTATTCACAGGAAAATTCACCTATTTGAACATTTATTTAAACATACTACACTTGTATTACTATACTGTCCACTCTTTTTAGGAGCCAAAGTCATGCATATAATCCCTCGCACCCCCACCACCGAAATGGAAGTTACCAGTATTCGCCTGGAACGGGAACTGAAAGATAAACTCAAAGAAATTTCTGGGAATCAAGGATATCAAGCTTTAATCAGAGATATCCTCTGGAATTATGTACAACAAAAGTCAGGTGAGTGGAAACCCAGATTTTCCCAAGCCGATATTCGGGCGAGTATTACAGCAACAGCGCAGCAAGAAGAACGTTGTGTACTCACAGGTCAATTAATTCCACCCCAACAACCAATGTTATTAGGACTGACGAGGAATGGTGATATGGTTCCTCTCAGTGTCGCCAGTTTAGCATCTTAGTTTTTATACAGATAAGTGAAGCCCATTTCAACTCGTGAAATGGGCTATATGAAAAATTGAATTTTCTTCTAGCTATGGATAGATTTAATCAGCACAAAATATCTGCTATTTTATATCTCTCTGGAATTAGATTCAAATTCTATTCAACTCGGATCAAGTATGTGTCTAATATCTGCTTAGATGTTTTGTTCCTTTGATCCTGGTTTATGAAGCTCAAAGGGTTATTGCCTTTATCTGCGTGATTATCGCCAGTTTTTCACTCAGATCGTCTTTGCACCACACCCATTATAATATTTGAGTTTTTGTCAGACCAATAGTAAAGTTACTAGTCTCTCAAACATCCTCTTGGCAAAAAATCTTTTAAAGGACTAAAAATGCCAGTGTTAATACAGTTATATTTCTGGGTTTATTATCGAAAATCAAGAGAAAATACGGTTTATGTATAGTTATGGATCAGATATCCTAGTTCCTAGTTAGTTAATTAAATTTTCAGAAACAGTTAAACTGTATTTGGGTGCATCATTTCAGTAGATTCTCAATATTTTTATGCTGCTATAGACATCAGGTGAATGTATCAGTAACTTGATCATCTGAAATAAAAAAGACTATAACAGGTGGGATAAATTCTTCATCCAGCATTGGCCACTATTCAAAGTGTCACAGTGTGATTAAAAATGAAGGGTATTTGCATAAATTGATTGGGCGAAGAATGGGGTAATTATCCAAAAGTGTGCCATAAATGAACAATTATCTATCATTACCAACAAAATACACGGATGAAATAGAGCGGTTACAATCGTACCCAGTTAAGTTAATGCAGCATCAGGAACAATCAGTCAATGATCTGGCACAAAAAATTAACCACATCCTTGCTAACAGTTCTGTGACTGCATTGATGTTACAAGATATTGCTAAATTGCTGGGTGTCACCTTTAATGTTGACTCTTGCTGCTTAGTTACTGTGACTAACGAGGCTACAGGGAATGTGACTGCTGCTAATTGGTGTTCTGAGGAGTATATCAGAAGGAATCACCTGGGTGAGATGTTACCTATGGAACAGTTAATGATAGACTTGCCGGTGGTGCAATCTGCGGCTGAACCGTTAACAATAGAGGATATTTCCAATATTCAAAACAGTTTGGTAGTTGGTTGTGAATGTCTACCATTACCAATTAAAGCCGTTTTGGCTATCCCTACACGGTTGAGGGGCAAAAATAATGGTGTGATTTGTTTGATTAAATTTCAGCGTTACGATTGGCAAGAGTCCGAAAAAGAATTATTAAAAAATATAGAATCTTCTTGTGCGATCGCCTTTGCTCAAGTAATACAAGCCCAGCTAATTGCTACTCAGCAACAGTATATACAAAAAAATAATTATCATCAAGGCTTAATCAAGCAGTTAACTCTACTGAGCCGGACTAACTTGGAATTAAATCAAATGCTCCAGTTAGCAATCTCCTCTACTGCCGAATCGCTACAAGCAGATCGGGGTTTGTTGATATTACTGAAATATACAGATCCATTATTTAAAAATCAACCTAAAAAGCAAATTCCCAATGCTAAAGTTACCGTGGCTGGTGAATGGAACAGGGAAAGCCAAAATTTCCACAAGGTGAAAGGGGATACGTTAACTCAGACATTTTCTGTAAATGAGTGTAGTTTATGTCAACAGGTGTTTAAAAACCTGGGCAATCCCGTGATTATCAGTGAATATATGGAGATAAACTCACCTGGTAAAGTCGCCCCATTGTTTAGAATTGAGGCGTTGCCGACGGTACTATTAATGTCATTAGAGAGTCAAGGCAAAGTTTTAGGATTCCTAGTATTACAACAAGCCATACCACGGAATTGGCAACCAGCAGAGTTGAATCTTGTAGAAATGGTCTGCGCCCAAATCAGCAATGCCATTATTCAATCACAGACATTAAAACAAGTACAGACTGTAGTTGATGAAAGGACGGCGAAATTACAAAGCAGTCTGGAACTACAAGCCAAATTGCATGATAAAACCCGGCAATATGTGGGACAACTGCGGGAAATTAACGAACTCAAAGATGAGTTTTTGAGCAATATGAGCGATCGCCTGCGCTACCCCCTGACAAATATGCTGATGTCAATTAAAAACTTACGTCTGCCAGGAATAGCACCAGAGCGTCAATCTAGATACTTAGACATTTTAGAGCAAGAATGTACCAAAGAGATTAATTTAATTAACGACTTGCTCACCTTGCAAAAACTTGAGTCTGATCAAGAACCCATCCAATTTGAAACCATCGATTTAAAGAGTAAAATTCAGGAACTAAGTGCCAGCTTTTCTCAAAGGTTAGGAGATAAAGGTTTAAGTATTACAGTAGATTTACCTAAAGAACCTTTAACACTACAAACAGAAATAGATAGTTTTGACAGGATTCTGCAAGAATTATTAAATAACGCCTATACCTATTCTGAGCGTGATACGGTGATTCATCTCCAGGCATTTCAGCAAGTGGAATCACAAATCGATCAAGTTATCATTAAGGTGATTAATACAGGACGTGCGATTTCCCCAGAGGAAGCCACCTATATTTTCGACAAATTCCGTCGTGGTAAAGGACGTTGGCATCCTGGTACTGGACTAGGACTAGCCCTTGTTAAATCTTTAGTGCAGCATTTAAGTGGGGCGATCGCCGTTGATAGTGTAGAAATTTCCGACTCGCCAGTCAGCGAAGTTTGTTTTACCTTAACTCTGCCCCAATTTTCCCATCAAAGCAAAGCATATACTCACAGTGACTGAACAACAAAACATCACAGAAAATCTTGATTTCACCGCCACTAGTGATCTAACACAGCTAGAAACCGATTTGACCATTGATGCAGTTGGTTTACCAGATGTAGTGATAGAAGTCGAGAAAATAGCCGAAAGGCAGAGGAAAATTAGCGCTAAAATCCAGATTCCTCATCCTGTAGAATCCATTTGGAAACTCCTCACAGACTACGAAGCCTTACCTGAGTTCATTCCTAACTTAGCTAAGAGTTCTTTGCTTCAGCATCCCGAAGGTGGTATCCGACTGGAACAAATCGGCTCCCAGCGCTTACTCAAGTTCAACTTTTCTGCTCGTGTAGTGTTGGATTTAGAAGAATACTTCCCCCAAGAAATTAATTTCTGCATGGTAGAGGGAGATTTCAAAGGCTTTTCTGGTAAATGGTGTTTTGAACCTTATTTCCACGGTGACAAACAAGGAACTACAGTCTGTTACACCATTCAAGTTTGGCCTAAACTAACTATGCCCATCAGCATCATTGAACGTCGCCTCAGCAATGATTTGCGGGTAAATCTGTTAGCTATTCACCAACGTTTAGAGCAGTTATAGCGGCTATATTCAAAATCATAAGCCTTTCCTCGATTTAATCATCTGAGAAAAGGCTGGTTAAAAATATGATTTAACTTTAGTGTTCTGGAAATACCCCCAGGGGAATTCGAATCCCCGTCGCCTCCGTGAAAGGGAGGTGTCCTAGGCCTCTAGACGATGGGGGCGTAAGACTCAGACTTTATATAAAATAACTAATTTTCCAGTTGATGTCAACAGTTTTTCCAAAAGATTTTTTCTAGCCTCAAATTGGCGGCAATACATACCCTATTTGGCACTATTTCCTTTCCCCCTGCTACTTATAATAAAGTAATATGAATAACTAAGTATAAAAAAACTCTGGATTTCCCTGGGGAGAAGGGATATGATGCTGTACTCTGTAGAAGTGATATTTACTATTATTTACAAAAGATTTTGAAATCTATAGCTCAAAATCTACAACATGGAAGCATCTTTTGAAATAACCCTACAGATTGTGAGCGTAGTTGTTGCAGGCATTACCGCCCAGGTGCTGGCTGCATACTTCCGCTTGCCCAGTATTGTCTTGTTATTGCTGCTAGGCATTCTCCTTGGCTCTGATGGTCTGGGGGTGCTGCATCCTCATGTTCTGGGTACAGGTCTAGAAGTGATTGTTTCCCTAGCAACGGCAATAATTTTATTTGAAGGCGGACTCAACCTGGATGTACAGGAACTGGGCAGAGTTTCCGTCAGTCTCCAATTGCTTGTCACCCTGGGAACACTGATCACCTTAATTGGCGGTAGTATGGCAGCCCATTGGCTGGGTGAATTTCCTTGGAATATCGCTTTTCTCTATGGCTCGATCATTGTAGTCACCGGTCCCACTGTCATCAGTCCTCTGCTGAAACAAATCAATGTAGATCGGCAAGTAGCCACGATTTTAGAAGGAGAAGGGGTTTTAATTGACCCCGTGGGAGCTATTCTGGCCTTCGTGGTTCTGGACACTATTATTAACGGCGATTCTGACCCGATTAATGCCATCACTGGTTTGGTGATGCGTCTGGGTGTTGGTGCAGCCATTGGTGGCGCAGGGGGCTACATGATGAGCTTGATTTTTAAGCGCGCCAATTTTCTCTCATCGGAGTTAAAAAATTTAGTAGTTTTAGCGATTCTGTGGGGTTTATTTACTCTGGCGCAGACGATTCGCAGTGAATCGGGAGTGATGACCACAGTTATCGCTGGGGCGGTATTTGCTAATTCCTCAGTCCCAGAAGAGCGGTTACTGCGAAGTTTTAAAGGTCAGCTAACAATTCTTAGCGTCTCGGTGCTATTCATTCTCCTAGCAGCAGACCTTTCCATTGCCAGTGTGTTTGCTTTGGGTTGGGGGAGTGTATTTACTGTTTTAGTTCTCATGTTTGTAGTTCGCCCCATTAATATTCTTTCCTGTACTTGGAACAGTAATTTAAATTGGCGACAGAAACTGTTTTTAAGTTGGGTAGCGCCTAGAGGTATTGTTTCGGCTTCTGTGGCTTCTTTGTTTGCGATTTCGTTAACACAGCGCGGGATTAACGGTGGTGATGCCATTAAAGCTTTGGTATTTTTGACAATTATTATGACGGTGGTTTGTCAAGGATTAACGGCTGGAACCATTGCTAAATGGCTCCGAATTACTTCTAAGGATGCCACTGGAGCGGTGATTGTGGGTTGTAATCCTTTAAGTTTATTGATTGCCCGTTTCTTTCTAGAAAAGGGAGAAACAGTGGTGATGATTGATACTGACCCGGAACGTTGTGCTAAAGCCGCAGCTGAAGATATTCGGGTGATTTCTAGCAGTGCGTTGGATGTTTCGGTTTTAGAAGAGGCGGGACTGGCTTCTATGGGAACGTTCTTGGCAATGACGAATAATGGTGAGGTGAATTTTGTCTTGGCGCAAAGGGCGGCTGAAGAATTTAGTCCGCCCCGTGTTTTGGCAGTTTTTCCCCGTGACCCCCAAGCTAATTCCAGTAATAATCAGAAGGTTAACCAAGCTTTTAGTACGGAGTTAGTGATTAAAACTTGGAATGAGTATCTGAATGATGGCAGGGTGAAACTGGGGACAACTACACTGAATGAGCCGGAATTTAGTAAGCAACAAGAACGCATCCAAGAAAAGATTAAGACGGGAGATTTGATTCCGTTATTGGTAGAACGACAAGATAGTTTACAGGTGATGTCAGCCAGTCAAGAGTGGTTAGTGGGCGATCGCATCATATACTTGTTGCATGACCCCAGACCCAATTTATTAAAGCGTTTATCCGGTGGTAGCCAATCAACTCGCCTATCTCTGGAAACTTTACCAGAGATGGAAGAACTACCCTTGGAAAAATTATCTCAAATTTTTAGCGGTGATGCTCCTAAGACGTGAATGCTCTGACTTTATACATTTGTTGTTCTTGCCAAATCAGCGCAGATAAATGTACGACAGCCAAAATGATGGCAGCAACCGCCAAAATATAACTGTGGATTGTGTAAAGGTGTGCAACAGTGACTGTGCTAATAGCTCCACCACCTGTAAGGATGTCTCGTAGTTGCCCACCTATAAATGGAATTGCTTCGATGGTTCCTAGCTCAATGCTAAAACGCCAGTAGCCTTCTTGAGTCCAGTCTAAAAGCATGGCAGTCCAATCTAGACCAATGACGCTTAAAGTTAAGAAAATTCCACTAATCCACGCAGTCAGCCAACTTTTGCTAAATTGTCGCCCTAAAAACATCACAACAATTTGCACCAACGCCACCACGATGACTGCATTCCCAGCCAAATCATAAGCTCTGCGGAACAACCACCCGTAGGGTACTTGCGTATTAATGGTTTTCAGGGATTCATACGCTCCGCCGGCTGTGGGTTCGTAGTAAAAAGAAATCAAAATTCCTGTAGTGATGTAAATTAAGCACAAACTCAGCATCGCTACTGCTAAAATCGTCGCCAGTCGCCGCATAACTCTATCGAACCGGGTACTTTCCATGATCTCCCCTTGCTCTTTTTAGCTAAATATGTATTTTTATGACGATCTTAACTAAGAAAAATTAATTTATTTACCTTTTCTCAAAGAAAAGTAAATTTTTTCAACCCAACTCCCCACACTCCCCACACTCCCCACTCCCCACTCCCCACTCCCTACTCCCTACTCCCCACTACAAATACTGCACCCAAGACTTTAAAGGTTCCGGGGAGCCATACCAAATACCGGGACTTCTAGGAGAATGCTTGACACCAGGAATAATCAGATTTTCTGCCCCTTCCAGATGAGCCGCCGCAATGGGGGTGATCCCGTCTCCCCAGGTATTACCTTGACCGCAGGTTTGTTGATAACTGTTGTAAGCTAACCAGCCACCGGGTTTCCTTTCACCAAAGATAGTTTTACCAGCAACACAAACGTAATTCACACTTTGGTAAAAAGCGCCAGGGTAATTATGATTGACAAAATTTAAATTGCGCCGAGTCCAACGTTCTTGGCTAATATGGGGTGTACCCAGGGTAATCAAACTCGCAACTAAAGGGTGAGCTTTCCAGCAGAGGGATGTTTCCTGAGCAGTTAATGCATAAGGCTGATCTCCCATATATATGCGAGAAATCCAACCGCCGGCGGAGTGAGCAATTAAATTAACTTGAGGCGCGTTATGTTGAGCCAACATCTGTTTTACTGTGAGGTCGAGTTGCTGCACAATGGGTGTCACAGCTCTACCAATAGTGGATAACCAGTCACGTCGCCGCAGTGGTACTGTCCGGGTGGGTATGCCTAAGTGCAGTAATAATTGTTCTAACTGGCGATAGGCGATCGCACTTTCTAGATATCCAGGCACAATAATTGTGGGTAATGGCATTTTTAGTGAATGTGGTTGAGCGAGAGTAAATTTCCTGTGGGGACTACCATTGTTCTGCCTGGAAAATCCCGTTAAATAGCCAATTTGGCTACAGTGCAAAATCGGGTGAATGTGGTAAGATTAAGCTAAACTAAATTCTGTTTTAAAACCCACCTTGCTATTGCTTAAAAAAAGCCCAAAAACGTCCAAATAGTGGGCTAATCCCACCAGCAACTGCCATAAAAAATATAGTTGATGGGATGCCTGCATCAGGGTTAGCGATCGCAAGGAATGGCAAATATCTGAGATTCCAGTCCATATTGTGCAACTCCTCATAAAAATGACAATTGAAAAGTGATAATTTTCCAGTACCGACTTCACCAGAGAAATATTTTCTCACAGAAAAATTAACAACTGGAAAAAACCTATCCTGCCATTTTTCAGTACCAGTATCGAAAGTGATGACTCTTCGCAGGATGCATCTTTTTTCATTAAGATAAAATTGCTTTGCTAGTCAACCGTAACCGAGTTGAGTGAACGATAACAGCTATGTCTTACGTCTCCCTGCTAAAAAATATACCAGAAATCCTCAGTCAACCCACTGGAATCGCAGCACTAGCCTCTCTGGGCATCCACGGTGCTATTGCGATGATTGTGCCATTGATGCCTGTAGACTCCAAGCCATCATCTCAAGCATCAGTTTCACCCCAAACAGTTGGTATCTTAGAATTAAGCCAAGCTGACCAAAACCGACTGCCAGAAATTGCTACTACATTTCCATCCCAACTGGCTCTGCAACCGGAACTACCCCAACAGCCAACGCTTCTGCCTCCCAATCTGGCGAACCCGACAACTGTATTACCTCCCTTACCACCTCCTGTCTATAGGCAGCCTGTATTACCGCCAAACATCACATCTAACTATCGCATTGTGCCGAATCGCAATGTCTCCTTACCCCCAGGGCGACCCATCCCAGCACCTAACATTGTTGCTAGACCTGTACCCAACATAGCGCCTCCTACCCAGGTAGCTACAGCGCCTAGTCAGGAATTTGCATTTGATACCTCCGGTTTCAACGCCAGTAATCAAAGATTTACCCCATCTGGGCGCAGTTTTAATCAGAGCGAAGTCAGAATAGCCAGTCAAGCAATTCCTGTAGAAGGATTACCCAGAGTAAATTCGGCTCAACTACCTGCGGATTTACCCAATACTCCCCCCAGAGCCAACCAAACCCCACCGCCTGCTAATAATACAGCTGCAAATAATGCCAACCGAGAGCTAATCGCGCGGCTACAACCCACCCCAAAAGCTCAAGATAACTTAGTCCTATCAAATCAAAGTATTCCCAAATGGCAACCAGGAACTACAGCCAAAATACCTGAGTTACCCTTTGAAAAAGTGAATCAGCAAACAGAAGTCACAGCTCAGTTAACTTCCTACGAAAACCTGAGAGCAAAAATTCAGGAAACCTACCCAAATTCCCAAGAAAAACCAGTTATCCGCGAAACCATTCTTGCCAATCAACCCAACCTTCAAGGCACAGTCTTGGGTTTCTTAGTGGTAGATCGTGACGGTAAGGTTTTAGATATTAAATTCCAAGGGGAATCAGTATCTGCTGAGTTGCAGTCAAAAACCAGAGAATATTTTAGTGGTCGGACTCTGAAAGGCAATCAGCAAATCAGCAGCTATCCTTTTAGTCTTCGTTTCCAAAATAAGGACACCACTGTTGAGGGGAACCAAGAGCAGACACCCGCAGCTAGTGTCAAACCATTACCAGACCTGCAAATTACCAATGAGCAACCGGGCGCAGTGGTAATTCCCCAGTCATCGAATACACCCAAAGTCAACAATAATTCACTCTCTTCTACTCTAGAATCTGGTCAAAAACTGATCCAACAGTTACGCCAAGTGCGAGAAAAAAGAGAAGATTCTAGTCCAGAATAATCGGGATTGGGGGACAGGGAACTCCAGAAAATAAATTATCCAATTTCACTGTTTCAAAACGACTATCCCTCCCCCTGCTCCCTGCTCCCTGTCCCCCTGCCTTCAAAACGATGGGATATTTTTTTAGTTGGAAGTCCCATCTTTTAGGCTTCTCCCCCAATTACTACATCCCGAATCCGCAGACTGGGACCACCACAACCAACAGGTAAGCCATTTTGTCCATTTTTACCGCAACCGCCAGACTCATCCCAATAAAAGTCATCGCCAATGGCTTCAATATCGGCTAGGGTTTGGAAAGCATTACCGGCAAGGGTAACATCCCGTACAGGTTCGGCTATTTCACCGTTTCTAATCATCCAGGCTTCCCCAGCGCTAAAGGTGAACATTTCGCCGTTGGTCATCCCCCCTAGCCAGTTACGGGCGTATACTCCGGATTTGATCCCAGAAAATAAGTCCGCTACTGGTGTTTTACCGGGTTGAATCCAGGTGTTTGTCATCCTGACAATGGGATTAAAGTGATAATTAAGACAACGAGCATTACCAGTGGGTGCTTCGTTTAATTTGCCTGCGGTTTCACGGGAATGTAAACGCCCGACTAAAATTCCATCTTGAATAAGTTGCGTAGTTGTACTGGGTGTACCTTCATCATCGTAAAAATAGCTACCGCGATGACCTTCTGGGGCAGCACCATCAAAAATTTGGAGGTCTTCTGTGCCGAACCGCCGTCCTATGGTCATGACTTCCAATAAATCGGGGTTTTCGTAAGCCATATCAGCTTCGGAAAGATGTCCAAAGGCTTCGTGAACAAATAAACCTGTCAGAATGGGGTCTATGACTACTGTGTAGGTGTTGCCTTTGACTGGTGGTAAAGTTAAGGCTGCGATCGCTCTTTGGGCGGCACTTTCGACTTGTTGATCTAAAGCTGTTAAATCTTCGTAGGCTTTGCGAGAACCTGTAGTTTCCCTACCTGTTTGCACTGTTTCACCGTTTCTGGCGGTGGCGGCGAAGCGCATTTCCATATCTACCCAAGATTGTTCGATTAAGGTTCCTTCTGAAGTAGCAATAATCACTTTATGACTGCTGTCACCATAGCGGACTGAGGTGGTGGTGATGCGGGGATGTACGCTTTTTAATAAATCCGTATAGCGATCGCACAGTTCTTTTTTCTCCCTAATCGGAATTTTGCGGGGATCACTACCTGTGAGGGGGAGTTGGCAAATTGCTTGGACTGGATCAATGGGGGCCAGGATAGTTTTTTCATCACCTACCATTCTAGCTGCGGCGATCGCCTCTTCAATGCGTTCTTTAATGGTTGCTAGTTGGTTAAAGCTGCTGAATCCCCACCCACCTTTATAACAAGCGCGAATATGTCCACCAATGGAAATGCCTTCACTCAGTGTTTCTACTTGGTTGCTCCGTAAGAAAATATCTGTTGCTTCGGCTTGTTCGAGGCGGATAACTAGGTAATCTACACGGGATGAGTAGCGGGTGATGAGGTCGGATAGGATGTTTTGGGTGTCGGTGAGGGTGGTTAGCATTTGGGGGATTAAGAGGCAGGGGAGCAGGGGGGATTAAGAACAAAGATGGTTTAATGAAATGGGGCAATTTATTTTCTGGAAATCCCTAAGATTTTAACGCAAAGGGGCGCGGAGGTTAGCGCAGAGGTACGCGGAGGGAAGAGTTAGGGGAGGAGGTGTTTTTCGGCTATTTTCCAATAACGAGAGAATCTTTTCAGGTCTATGTAGCCATCGTATTCAAAGAATGGGTCTGTTTCCCAGAGTTCTAGGGGTAAGTGTTTTTCGATTTGGTCGCTAATATGATTAAATCGGGGACTGGGACTGGTGGATGTCACGACTAAATCAGCATTCTGTTCTTGGGCAAATGCTAAGATTTCTTGGGCTACGTTACCACGACGAATGATTACGGGTAGTTCTAATAAGCATTCATAAATAAATGTGATCCGTTTGAGACTGAGTTGCGATTCTGCAATTAATTCTTCGTCCCATACCCAGATGGCTGGGGCTTGGGGGTATTCTTGTAAAGCGGGGTTGTCAGGACTCAAACAGTCTCCATGTACCCAAACTATTGGTTTATTCATTTTTTGCCTTTTTGCCAACTTTGACTATTGGGTTTTTGGGTAAATTCACCTTGGGGAAATAGTCGTTGTTCTAATTGTTCATAGCTACCTTCAAAGTCACAATGGCCGTAGAGGGGACATTGGCGACAATAAACACCTTTGGTATAGCGTTCTAAGTTTTCACGATTGAAAAAATAAGGTTTATGGCTGAAAGTGCTGGCGACCCACTGCCATGACATATTATTACTTGCAGGGTCGCCATCTAGCAGGTGTTCTAGAAACCATTTGGCTCCAGCTTGCCAACGAATCCGCCGCCAATGGACAATGTAAGCGGCTAACCACATCCGGATATGGTTGTGTAAGTAGCCAGTTTGCCGCAATTCATGGCTGAAGTTATCAATACAAACCATTCCTGTAGTCCCTGCGGTGATATCTGCTGGTAGTTTGTCAGCGTAATCTTTGGGGGTGTACCCAGTTTTGTATTCTTCTTGATCTTCCCAGATGCGATCGCCTAGTTTGACATATAATCTCTGCCAATAGTCACGCCATCCCAACTCATTAATCAGTTTACTAGCATCATTGGGGTCTTGTACTTTTTCTAGGACATAATCTTTAATTTCCCGCAAACTTAAAACCCCATAACGAATATATGGAGAAAGTCGGGTTACAGCACCAGTTAAAGAGTTGCGTGTCTTTGCATAAGCTACAGGATTAACTTTTTGCAGTGCTTTCTCAGCAGCTTTACGTCCCCCCACAGTTTCACTAATATGATCATCCCGTTCTACCGCATTGGGGAATTGTTCCCGTAAGTAGGCTATTAACTCATCGCGGTTCTTAAAATCACGGCGCATATTTTTAATTCGTAATTCGTAATTCGTAATGCCTCTTTTCCTGCGGAACGCTACGCGAACAGAGGAGCTTCGCTCTAAGCGCAGCTATGCCGAAGGCTTTACGTAATTCGGTAAACTATTGTTTTTCTGGATGGATATAGTCTACAAAGTAGAACTTAGGAACTAGCCGGAATTTCAGCCAAGAATAAGCACCCATACTTAAAGCAGATGTAACTACCAAAGGTAAACCCAACTTAATTCTCAGTGCATCAGGAAGTAAAGCCACAGCAGCAATAATACTCATACTGTATATTAAAAGTCGCACCTGTAAGCGCTGTATAACCTTTAACGCATTACGACAACTACTACAATGCTGAGTATGTTGTGAATAACGATCCAGCAATACAGAACGATCATCATTAATTTGCGGACTAGGTAGAACCGTAATTCCCACTTCACTCCAAGGTAACTGACCAGAACAATACTTATCAAACCAATTGCGAAACTCAATTACCAAACGGTCTGCACTTGTCGGTAACTTGTAGATACTTTTCCAGCTTTCAACAGCTTGTCTTTGTTGTAAAAACTTTTCTTGCTGATGTAAAAGAATCATATCTCCATCCAGCACCAGATTACGGGTATTGATATGACTCCACCACCGGGGTATTAAACGATGCAATGTTTTAGAAAAGTTGCGGGTAAATTGGGCGACAATTCTGGACTTACCTGGAGATACAGGAATGCAGTAAGTCACAAGTCCAATTTTCCTATCTTTAGAGTCCCCCAAGCTAATTGAATATTCTAAACGGCAAGGAGGTTCAAAAGTAATAGTAGTTTGCAAATTTCTATCAATAACTACTTCAATTAATTTGCAAGTTGATTGCACAACTTCCATAAATATGGGTCTAGCATTCTCTCTCTTACCCTGTACCCCGTGGTGAGTAAAAGGTACATGACTAGGATCTGCGACATTTTCCACTAAAGTTTCCCAGTCATATTCTAAATCTCGCACATAAGAAGACCACACAAATCCCTTCTCAGCATCTACTTGAGGTGACAGTGGTAACGGCGTATTAGCTGCGAGTTCTGCTGACTTAGCATCAGGCCAAACCCAAAGTAAATCATTAGCTTGGCGTACTGGTAGTGAAACCACACAGAAATTCTTTTCATTTTTAGTAACAACTTCTGGCTTCTCAGCTTGGGGAATGTGAGTACAAATCCCTTGAGAATCAAATTGCCAACCATGATAACTACACATTAAATTACCACTTTTCTCGTCCACACGTCCTTCACTTAAAGGAGCGAGACGGTGGGGACATTCATCTAAAAATACTTCGTAAGTCTTAGATGACTTAGGTTTCCAAATAACTAAACGAATCCCCAAAAGAGTAACAGGATTTGGTCTTGTGGAGTCAATATCTTCTACAGGTAAGAGAGGATACCACTGTTGAAAAAAGTTAAATTCAGATGTCATTTTAATATTAGCGGCGTTTAATTTTGGCTAAAAGGCTCACGCATCAGCAAAGCAAGATATAAATAGTGTGACATGAGATAGAAAAGTGGACATTGTTAAATTTAAATATAAAATGCCAAAATTACATCTCTCTAAATATTCCTCTCTGCGACTCTGCGCCTCTGCGTGATCAAAAATTCATAGTCGCCGAATACAGGTAAAATTTTGAAGCCATCCCTACATAACATCAATCATGACCAACATTCCCCAAATTGGACAACCTGCGCCTAACTTCCCCACACCTGACCAACATAATCAGCCCGTTAGCCTCAGTGATTTTAGCGGTCAGTGGGTTGTACTGTACGTTTACCCCAAAGATGACACCCCAGGCTGTACCACCGAAGCCAAAGACTTTACAGACTTGTCTCCAGACTTCAGCGCCCTGGGAGCAAAAATATTAGGTGTGAGTCCAGATACCGAAAAAGCCCATTGTAAATTTATAGACAAACATAATTTATCCATCACCCTCTTAAGTGACCCGGAACATCATCTTATAGAAGCCTATGGTGCTTGGCGCTTAAAAAAATTCATGGGTAAAGAATATATGGGTGTCGCCCGGTCAACATTTCTCATCTCACCTGATGGCATAATTGCCTACACTTGGCCGAATGTCAAAACCAAAGGTCATGCACAAGCAGTATTAACTGAATTACAAGAATTAGCAGCCACCTCAAATCCCCAGTGAGCCTAATAGCGCTATCATCGAAGTAGGGTATAACACTTTTCGCCAGTTGCCACAAACATGGTTCAAGTTATTCCAGCACAAAACATCACCCTCGCCTACTTAAAAGAAAATTTTGCTTTAGAGAACTCTGAAGATCAGCAATTCTTTCCAGAGTGGTTTGACCATTTACCTGAAATTTCTGAATTAGAAAAGCAATACTTAGATAGAGTTAAAAGCAACTATCTCAGCTTATTTGAAACTACTCCTCTGCTAGAAGAAGCAGTAAAAACGGTAGTATTGTCTCCCTTACTAGATTTAGCTGGGTTTTATCGTTATCCTTTTTATATCGCTACAGAAGAATTTATAGAGATTAGTGAAACCATTATTATTAATCCTGAAGAATCGGTAGAAACAGCCAAGGAAATTATTAAGGGTAAAATTGATGTATTAGTTATTCAAAATAAGTTATGGATATTGATTATAGAATCTAAACTCTCTAGTTTTTCGTTAGCTAAAGCAATACCTCAAGCACTTACTTATATGATAGCTGCGCCTACTTCTGATTATCCTGTATATTCGTTAATCATGAATGGGGAAGATTTTCAATTCATCAAATTAATTAAACAAAATAAAGCCGTAATATATGCCTTATCTGATAGATTCAGTTTATATAGACGTGAAAATGAATTATATAAGGTTTTACAGATTTTAACTAAATTAGGTCAAATTTTTAGCTGATCCTTTTTTCTAATTAACCCAATTATATACTGTGAGAAAACTATGGTTCAATTTATTCAAGCGCAAAATGTTGGACTTGCCTATTTAGAAGAAAAATTTGGTCTGCGACAGGCTAAAGATGAGGTATTTTTTCCCGAATGGTGGGAGAATTTACCAGGAATTACAGATTCAGAAAAACAAGAGTTAGACAAAATAAAAGCTCATTTTCTGCGTTTAGCAAAATATCCTCCCTTATCCGAAGAAACAGTAAAATTAGTTGTTTTATCACCTTTGCTAAATCTGGCTGGTTTTTATGATGAACCTTTTTTTATGAGAAGTGAACAATCAATTGAAATTTCGGTGGAGGATAAAGGAGAAGTTATTCGAGGTAGAATTGATGTTCTGGTAATTCAAGAACAATTTTGGTTGTTAGTTATTGAGTCTAAACGCTCTAGTTTTTCTCTTTTAGAAGCTATACCCCAAGCTCTAAGTTATATGTTAGCTAATCCTCGTCTAGAAAAACCTGTGTTTGGATGTGTGACTAATGGTAGTGAGTTTATTTTTCTAAAGTTAATTCAGGAAAATATTTCCCAATATGCTTTATCTGACCAATTTACATTATTGAAAAGAAAAAATGAATTGTATGAAGTCCTAAGTATTTTAAAAAACCTCAGCCAAACTTTAAGTTAATTTATGTCTATTCGTCCTATATATCTCGATTGTCACGCGACTACACCTGTAGATGAACGGGTGTTAGCAGCAATGATTCCCTATTTTACAGAACAATTTGGTAATCCTTCTAGTATTGGTCATGTTTACGGTTGGGAAGCGGAAGCGGCTGTAAAACAATCACGGGAAATATTAGCCGCAGCTATTAACGCTACACCGGAAGAAATTGTCTTTACAAGTGGTGCAACTGAGGCGAACAATTTAGCTATTAAAGGTGTCGCTGAAGGTTATTTTTCTCAGGGTCAGCATATTATTACTGTGGCGACAGAACATAGTGCAGTGCTTGACCCTTGTACTTATTTAAAATCTCTGGGTTTTGAGATTACTGTTCTCCCAGTTCAGCCAGATGGAATTATTAATTTAAATGAGTTGAAAAAAGCCTTGCGTCCAGAAACAATTTTGGTTTCGGTGATGGCTGCAAATAATGAAATAGGTGTACTTCAACCTTTGGCAGAAATTGGGGAAATGTGCCGGGAAAATAATATAATTTTCCATACAGATGCAGCCCAAGCTATTGGTAAAATTCCCTTAGATGTGCAGGCGATGAAAATTGATTTGATGTCGCTGACTGCACATAAGGTATATGGTCCCAAGGGTATCGGGGCTTTATACGTGCGTCGGCGTAACCCTAGAGTGCAAATTGCACCCCAGCAGCATGGCGGTGGACATGAACGGGGAAGGCGTTCTGGGACTTTGTACACGCCGCAAATTGTGGGTTTCGGAAAAGCTGTAGAAATCGCTTTAGCTGCACAAGAGACGGAAAATCAACGCCTGATGGAACTGAGACAAAGGTTATGGGAACAGCTTTCACAGTTGTCAGGAGTTCATCTGAATGGACATCCTACCCAGCGACTAGCGGGAAATTTAAATATTAGTGTTGAGGGTGTAGATGGGGCGGCGTTATTGTTAGGTTTGCAGCCAATAATGGCGGTTTCTTCTGGTTCTGCTTGTTCTTCAACTACCACTGCACCCTCTCATGTATTGACAGCTTTGGGACACTCGGAAAAGTTAGCTTATGCTTCGGTAAGGTTTGGAATTGGGCGGTTTAATACTGCTGAAGAAATAGACACGGTAGCACAGCAGGTAATTTCTACTGTTGAAAGTTTACAGTCTATCTTAAAAATTTAATGTAAATCCAAAAGCGGGCAAGATGCCCGCACCACAAGAGTTTAGAATAATGTTTTCCAGTTCCCAATCAACAATTATCAATTATCAGGTCAAAATTTCCGACTAAATCGGCGTGATAACTGTTCACTGATTTAATAGGGGTCTGAATCAAACCGCCCGCGTTTGACACTGCGGAGATAATAACCTCTGGTGGGTAGATCCCTTAAATTAAAGGTATCGCCACGGGGAACGCGCCAAATTTTGTAATCGTAATATGTCAAGGGTGTGCGGGGTTTGCATTCTTCTGGTGGGTGGTCTCCTAAGACAAAATATGCTGCACCTCTACCCATGACTTTAGCTATACCGGATTTATCGACTACAACTGATGTTTCTTCACTAATGGCTATACCTAAAACGGTCTTAGATACGCCATCTTGAATCTGACGGGCGATAAAAGCCATGATTCGACCCATTCTTTTCCGGCGGTCAAAATGGGTATCGATGATGGTTCCCCTTAAGTGACTCCAAGGGAAGAAGTTATAAGTAAATGTGATGTCTTGATAAGGATCTTCTAGGGCTTGTCTGGTTTCAATACCTGCTTCTGAAGAAGCACAAGCATCGTAGACGTAATCACTTTGAATCATGGCACCGGCACTAGTGCCACCAATGCCACCGCCTTTGGCATAAACTGATTTAATGACACTTTCTAATTTGGTGTTTTTCCAACTGCGGATATATTCACATTGGTCGCCCCCAGCAAAGAAAATTACGCCAGCATTTCTGACTTTCTCTAAAATTTCTGGTCTGTTTGCATCTTGACGATTACTAATGATGAGGGTTTCTACATAGTTTACGCCTTGCATATCATAAATTACACGGTTGTAATCGTCACTACCGTAGGTGCGAAGGACGACAACGTTAACTTTGTGGGAGTAGGTGGCAGATCCTCTGACTTGATGAATCATCCACTGAATAGCTTCTTCTACATCGGGGCCACCTCCACCTAAAATATGCACAGGCCCGGCGAGGGGTGGAGATGACGGGGGACGTAAATCAAGATTTGTCTGTTGATGGTCGGGTTTTAGGAATGCTTTGAGACGGGATATGATTCGGTTTCCCATCTTCATCCATGAGGTTCTGACTGTCTTTAACCACTTTGCTATGGTTGGGAATACCTTTGTCATCATAAGTTGCTGGTGCAAACCACAATTATTGCTAACTCTCGCACCAGAAAGGGGGAAATTTCCAGCGTACAGGGATTGTACTGTTTTTTTCTGCTAAATAATATAGAGTAATCTTTAATTCTCTAGGCTATGTGTCTATAATCTTGGCGTTTCTTGTAAGTTTTATTGCCAGTGGGTTTGCGATCGCTCTTGCAGGACTCGGTGATAAACTGTCTGTGTTTGCTGGGCTAATTTTGTCCAGTTGAAGCGGTGGGCTAAATCTTTGTAAGCGTTATCAATTAACCATTGGCGATAACCAGGATTTTGCAAAACCTCTAAAATTCCCCAGGCCAGGGAATCGGGGTTGTTGACTTGGGTGACTATGCCTGTTATGGTATGCTGTACTACTTCGGGAAATCCGCCGGTATTTGATACGACAACGGGAACGCGAGAGGCAAAACTCTCTAAAGCCACAATCCCAAAGGGTTCGTAAAGACTGGGAAATACGGCACAGTCGGCAATGGTTTGAAATTTATCTAAGTATGAATCCGAAAGGAATCCGGTAAAATAACATTTGTGGTAAATTCCCAAGGCTGAGGCTTGATGCCGAAAATTATCTGTGTTTCCACCACCAATAATCACAAATTTGACATTTCCTCCCATTGCGTTCAGGAGTCGAGGGGCGGCATTAATTAATACTGAAATACCTTTTTCATAGGTCATGCGACCAACATAATAAACAATTTTTTCATGGTCGGCGGCAAATTGACGGCGAAAATCTTGAGCATGAAAGCTGTCGTCGTGTTGTTTTTTTTCTGGTCGAATACCGTTATAAATAATATCTATTTTGTCGGTTGGACTATTGAGGGCTTGTTGGATCTCTCGCCGCATATAGTCTGTACAGACGATAATTCGCCAAGCATTATAAGCTAGTAAATTTTCTTTGTGGTGAATATAACTTTGAATAGGGGTATGAATACCGTTATGTCTCCCGTATTCGGTGGCGTGGATGGTAGCAATGAGGGGGATTTTAAAGTTATGCTTTAAGGCGATCGCCGCATCTCCTACTAACCAATCATGAGCATGAATTAAATCAAATCCGCCTTCCTCCAGAATTAATTTACCACCGTAATGTCCCATACTCTGGTTAAGATTGACCACCCAGTGCAAAAAGTCGTTACTATGTGAAACTGGGACTCGATGGACGTGAATCCCCTCAACTTTCTCATACTTTGCCGCCTCACCAAACTCTGAAGTAATCAGGTGGATTTGATCACCTAGCTTCACTAGTTCTGGGTATAATTCCGCCACGTGACGAGAAATTCCACCCACTAACCTCGGCGGAAACTCCCAACTCAGCACCAGTATTTTCATTAAATTCTCCTATCCACTCTAAATATCTCAACAACTACATTTATCTAAAAATACAAAGATGCTAATTGTAGTGAGTATATTTACTACAATTTTTTGGACAGAGCCGATAAATCAAAATAACACAACCAGAGAAAGAGGAGAAAAAATTTTCTGCTTTTTATGGCTGGGGAGTGGGGAGTGGGGAGTAGGGAATGGGTTAAGACTAAACAGCCAAAACAATGAAACTGTTAAATTTTCTTGTGAAGGGGAAGATATTTCTCACTAAAAACAACGATAAAAAAATATTTCCCTCTCCTGATTCAGGAAAGGGACAGGTTGTACATATTCAGGTGTGCAGGAGTTAGCTTTGGTCTAGGCGTAACACAGCCATAAATGCTTCCTGGGGTACATCGACAGTTCCCACAGATTTCATGCGTTTTTTACCTTTGGCTTGTTTCTGCAAAAGTTTCTTTTTCCGGCTGATGTCGCCACCGTAGCACTTAGCTAGTACGTCTTTCCGCAAAGCGGGGATGTGTTCACTGGCGATCACTTTACTACCAATTGATGCCTGAATTGGTACTTTAAATTGATGGCGGGGTATGAGTTCTTTCAATTTCTCAGCCATTGACCGCCCCATGTTATAAGCTTTATCTCGGTGAACAATCATGGCTAAGGAATCAACAGGATCACCGTTAATCATGATATCCAGTTTCACCAAGGGATTTTCGCGGTAGCCGATGAGATGATATTCCATACTGGCATAACCACGCGACCTTGACTTCATCTGGTCAAAAAAGTCAGTGACAACTTCCGCCAAAGGTAATTCATAAGTCAGTGTGGTGCGTCCTTGGGCGAGATATTTCATATCTTTGAAAACACCGCGCCGATTTTGTGACAGTTCCATTAAGCTGCCCACGTAGGTTTCAGGCGTAATCATTTCTACCTGGACGTAGGGTTCTTCAATTTTCTCCCGGTCGTTGGGAGCGGGTAAGCGACTGGGATTATCTATATACAGTTCTTCACCTTTGAGAGTAATTACACGGTAAACTACTGAAGGTGCTGTAATAATTAAGTCGAGATTGTATTCCCTTTCTAAGCGTTCCTGGACAATTTCCATGTGCAGTAACCCCAAGAACCCACACCGGAAGCCAAAACCCATAGCGCTAGAGGTTTCTGGTTCATATTGTAGGGCTGCGTCGTTGAGTCCTAATTTTTCTAAGGCTTCCCGCAAGTCTTCAAATTGGTCAGCATCGATGGGAAACATCCCACAAAATACCATTGGTTTGGCTTCTGTGTAACCAGGTAAAGGGGCTGTGGCTTTAGCTTTAGATAGGGTGATTGTGTCTCCTACCCGCGCATCAGCTACAGCTTTAATGGCGGCGGCAAAATAACCTACTTCCCCGGCGTGGAGTTCTTCTACTTGCTTTTCGGTGGGAGAAAGCACGCCTAACTCATCAATGACGTATTCTTTCTCTGATGCCATTAAGTAAACGCGATCGCCTTTTTTGATTTTGCCATCCATCACCCGGAAATAAACAATTACTCCCCGGTAGATATCGTAATAGCTATCAAAAATTAACGCCCGTAAAGGTGCATCTAGGGTGTCTTTTGGTGGTGGTATGCGTTCTACCACAGCCTCTAAAATTTCACTAATGCCAATTCCTTCTTTGGCAGAGGCCAGAATAGCACCACTACAATCTAAACCGATAATTTCTTCTATTTCACTAATTACCCGGTCTGGTTCTGCTCCTGGTAAATCGATTTTGTTTAATACTGTAATTATTTCTAGGTCATGTTCTAAAGCCAAATACAGATTGGCTAAAGTTTGCGCTTCCACACCTTGAGAGGCATCTACTACTAATAACGCCCCTTCACAAGCCACAAGACTGCGGGAGACTTCATAAGAGAAATCGACGTGTCCGGGGGTATCAATTAAATTTAATACATACTCCTGACCATCTTTGGCTGTGTAGTTCATCCGGGCAGCTTGCAGCTTAATGGTAATGCCGCGCTCCCGTTCAAGATCCATGTTGTCAAGGAACTGTTCCTTCATTTTGCGCTCATCTACAGTGCCAGTAGCTTGTAGCAAGCGATCTGCGAGGGTAGATTTCCCGTGGTCAATGTGAGCAATAATACAAAAATTGCGAATGCGATCTGCGGGAACGTCAGTCATATACTATCTTTGCTGAAGTGGCAACCAAGGTTAAACGAGAAATTTACTTCATATATTTTAATGCTTTATTAGCCAAGAGGCTGTTTTGTCAGATGGAAACAGTGGGGAATTTGCGATTTACCATCTTTGCAGCATATTTAGACTAGGGAAGTGGGGGATAAGAGGTATGGTTTCGCCAATATAAATCTTTAATATATAAAGTCTATTTTACATGATGGGATTGACCAATCAGGAGCGTACAATAAATATATATAAGTAAATGATGTAGACACCGTGGGCTGTTACACAAGTTAACTGCTTATAACTACTGATTTACTGACACAAATTCTAGAGCTGTTGTTGAGCGAGTTTGATGCAATTTATCATGAAAAACTAAATTCTGCTATTTTAGGAGGATTTTGGGCAAAAAATTGACTTTGTAGTTAATTTACACTGTCATGGTAGATGATCACCCCACCACAAAGCTTGAGAAGTAACAATCTCTGACTATATAAAGCTATGAATATGAGAGAGAAAGCTACCGGAGCGGGGCAACAACGAGCCGATAAGGTAGAAATCGCTGTCCGTCTGGATTCGGAGTTGCTAGAGCAAATTCAGCATCTCACTAATGATCCCAGTAAAGTGATTGAGGTGGCAATTCGTCAATGGCTGCGGGGTGAGGTTCCCAGAGATGATGAGCTGACAAGGACTCCTCGACGTGTACCTGTGCCGCCACGGGGTGAATGGAATGATTGACATGAATAAACAAACAATGAATAGAAAATAAAAATCATGTAAAGTTTGTCAATTTCGATGCAATCAACGGCAAAATACCGAATATAACCATGCAAAAGCTGTAATAAATTACGCTAAATTTTTTTGCCCAGCTGGAGCCAAACTGTTCTGAGTGGCCATTTGTCTATCCCACCTGATTAATGACTATTATTGCTAACTCCCAATTGGCTAACTTGTTTCCCCATAGTCTGGAGTATTCCACTAATAAAAGTGATGATTCTTTGCCAACTTGCGGTTCTGAGTTGGTATACACCCAAGATGAGTCTGGACGCTATCTGACATTTTATTGGCAGCAGGGCGAATTGTGGGGATTAAATCCGAAGCAAATAGTTAATCAATGCCAGGAGGACAAAGTTTTTGTCCCAGTAGACAATGGTGTTTATTTGGAACGAATACAGCGAATTTTAGCTAGTTTAGTACCGGAGAAGTTTCAATGCTGGTTTAGCTACCGCCAAGATTTGTGGGAGTTGGAGTTAGTAATTTCCCCGATGATGCCACCGTTGGGAACTGCCGCGACTACAGTTTTAGTGATGGGACGGTTGTTACAAGTTACTCGCAATAAACCAGAAGTTGAGGCGATCGCGCAGAGCGCACTGCCGAAGGCGATCGCACCGGAACTAACACAGGTAGAATTAGCTTTACATTTACTGCGGAATGCTGGGGGAACCCAACCATATCAGAAACTGGTAAATAAAATTACCAGAAATATTCGGCGGACGTTAGATTTAGATATAATCTGGCAACAAACAGTAGACAGTTTGGGAAAAGCGCTGCGGCTAGAGCGTTGCATTATCTGTCCATACCACCCTTCTAGTTCTAGAATCCGGGTGATTGCAGAATATCATCATCCAGAGCGTAGCTCCATGCTTGGCTTAGAAATAGATATTAATTCTGAGCCAGCTTTTGCTAAGGCATTGGCAACCTTAGAACCCGTTGTAATGGAAGTGTCGGGGTATAATCTGTGTTCTCACCACAAAATTTTAGTAGTGGCAACCTGCTATCAAGACCAACCTAACGGACTGATTGCCATTAGTCTCAGAGAAGAATTTTATCCGTTGACAGATGCAGAATTGGAATTAGCTAAAGAGTTTGCCGATCAGTTAGGAACGGCGATCGCCCATGCTACTTTATATAAAGAACTAGAAGCAGCCCGTCAAAAAGCCGAAGCCGCATCCCGTCTCAAAAGCGAATTTCTGGCTAATGTCTCCCATGAAATTAGGACTCCCCTCAATGGCATGATCGGATTTTTGAAGCTGATTTTAGAAGGAATCACAGATGATCCGGAAGAACAACATCAGTTCGTCTCAGAAGCCCATCATCTTTCTATACATTTACTAAATATTATCAACGATATCTTAGATATAGCCAAAATCGAAGCCGGAAAAATGGAGCTAGTTTGCTCTCCAGTCAAGCTAAATGAGGTATTTGATGATGTTGAAAATTTTATGCGTCCCCAAGCAGAATCCAGAAACCTGAGTTTTCGGATGCAGATGTTGCCCACTTCGGATGAAATTATTGTCCAAGGTAATTATCAACGTCTGTTACAAGTTATGCTCAACTTGGCGAACAATGCCATTAAATTTACGCAGGAAGGAGGAATTACCGTCAGCGCTGATTTAGTCTTCAAGCCCACGCAATTCCAAGGGGAAGGATTTCCAGGGATGGTGCGGGTAAGAGTTGCAGATACAGGTATTGGTGTTTCTCTAGACAAGCAAGACAAACTTTTTCAATTATTTTCTCAAGTAGATGGTTCCCGGACTCGGCAGTATGGTGGTACTGGTTTGGGACTGGTAATATCCCAGAAGCTGATAGAGGCGATGGGCGGTGAGGTACATTTTTATAGTCTGGGGGAAGGACTGGGTTCTACAGTCACTTTTACAGTACCTCTTTATCAACAACCAGTCTTACTTTCTGGTAATGATAACGATTAGAATTATTGATTAACTAACCGCAAAGTACGCAAAGTACACAAAGAAAGCCGGAAATTCAGCGCGGTTTTATAAAGAAATGGTATAAGATACCAGCAGTTGTTGACATCTCAACCTTGGAAATCTTGTCAACACACAATCTAGGGGTTTTTGTATCTAAAATTGAGTTATTAAACTGGGAATATCAATATTTTCCTGACACAAGAGGTCTGAAATAATGGAACTAACAATTGACAACGTGGAAACAGTTTTGGATGAAATGCGCCCTTACTTGATGTCTGATGGCGGTAACGTGGAATTGGTAGAACTTGATGGACCAATTGTGAAACTACGTTTACAAGGTGCTTGTGGCTCTTGCCCTAGTTCTGCTATGACCTTGAGAATGGGTATTGAACGTCGCCTCAAGGAAATGATTCCTGAAATCGCGGAAATTGAGCAAGTAATCTAATGGTGCGGGGATGGGGTGATGGGTAAAAAGAAGCAGGGGAGCAGGGAGCAGGGAGCAAGGGGGAATACCCAGACGGAGATTGTACCACTGCTAGAAAGCCACCTTCCCCTCTGCCTATTCGGTAAAAACGGGCATTACCCATACTCCTTACCCCAGACCTAATTCTTCTTTTCTCTAGCAACAAACAGGGTGCTGGGGACATGACAAAATTCTCAAATAAATAGCCAGCATTTCACTTTTGATTTTTGCTATATGTCTCATCCATTACATATTGCTTTTATCTGGCATCAACACCAGCCTCTGTATAAATCCCCTAACAGCAGCGCTACGGTTTCTAGCAGTCAAGATTACCGCCTACCCTGGGTAAGATTGCATGGTACGAAAGATTATTTAGATTTAATATTAATTCTGGAGAAGTATCCGAAGTTACACCAGACTGTAAATTTAGTCCCATCTCTAATATTGCAATTAGAAGATTATATTGCAGGTACTGCTTTTGACCCCTATTTAACTGCGAGTTTGACACCTGATGAGCAAATAAATCAGGCACAAAAACAATTTATTATTCAACACTTTTTTGATGCTAATCACCATACTCTGATTGACCCCCATCCCCGGTATGCTCAGTTGTATTATCAAAGACAGGAAAGGGGACAAGATTGGTGTTTGGCTAATTGGCAATTACCTGATTACAGCGATTTGCTGGCATGGCATAATCTGGCATGGATTGATCCTTTATTTTGGGATGATCCGGAAATTGCGGCTTGGTTAGAAAAAGGTCGTAATTTTACTTTAGGCGATCGCCAGCGCATATATTCCAAACAGCGCGAAATTCTCAGTCGCATTATCCCCCAACACCGGAAAATGCAAGGCACAGGGCAGCTAGAAGTAACAACCACGCCCTACACTCACCCAATTTTACCCTTATTAGCTGATACCCACTCTGGCCGAGTAGCTGTGCCTGGAATGACATTACCTCAGCATCGGTTTCAGTGGGCAGAAGACATTCCCCGGCACTTGCGGAAAGCGTGGGAACTATATATAGAGCGTTTTGGACAAGAACCACGGGGTTTATGGCCTTCAGAGCAATCAGTTAGCCCAGAAATATTGCCGTATATTATTAAACAAGGATTTAAGTGGATTTGCTCAGACGAAGCAGTTTTAGGCTGGTCACTAAAACACTTTTTTAACCGGGATGGAGCCGGAAACGTCCAACAACCAGAAATATTATACAGACCCTATCGCCTGGAAACTCCCGCCGGTGATGTGTCTATTGTTTTTCGTGATCATAGATTATCTGATTTAATTGGCTTTACCTACGGTTCCATGTCGCCTAAAGAGGCAGCAAAAGACTTAGTGGGACACCTACAGGCGATCGCCAAAATGCAAAGAGAAAGCCACAGCACAGAACCTTGGCTAGTCACCATTGCCCTAGACGGCGAAAACTGCTGGGAATATTATCCCCAAGACGGCAAACCCTTCTTAGAAGCATTGTATCAAACCCTCAGCAACGAACCCCATCTTAAACTCGTTACCGTCTCCGAATTTATCGCACAATTTCCCCCCACTGCCACCATTCCCGCAGCACAACTACACAGTGGTTCTTGGGTAGATGGTAGCTTCACCACCTGGATAGGCGACCCCGTAAAAAATCGCGCCTGGGACTACCTAACCCACGCCAGGGAAACACTAGCCAAACATCCCGAAGCCACCGAAGAAACCAACCCAGAAGCCTGGGAAGCCCTATACGCCGCCGAAGGTTCCGATTGGTTCTGGTGGTTTGGTGAAGGACATTCCTCCAATCAGGATGCCATCTTCGACCAATTATTTCGGGAACACCTGTTAGGAATTTATCACGCCCTCAATGAACCCGCCCCATCTTATCTGCGCCAACCCCTAGAACGTCATCAAGAAAAAGCCGACCATAGACCCCAAGGGTTTATTCATCCCAGCATTGATGGTAAAGGCGATGAACAGGATTGGGACAAAGCCGGACGGATAGAAATCGGCGGCGCAAGGGGAACCATGCACAACAGCAGCGTCATTCAGCGCCTGTGGTATGGAGTAGATCACCTCAACTTTTATCTGCGCGTAGACCTGAAAAATGGTGTAATTCCAGGGAGAGATTTACCTGAAGAATTGAACTTGTTATGGTTCTATCCCGACAGAACAATGCACAATAGCCCCATACCCATTGCAGATGTCCCAGATATCGCCCCACTTAATTACCATTATCATCACCATTTAGCGATTAATTTACTCACCCAATCAATTCAGTTTCAAGAAGCAGGAGAATATGATCAATGGCATCCCCGTTGTAGTCGCGCCCAAGTAGCTTTAAATAATTGTTTAGAAATTGCAGTACCCTGGGCTGACTTGCAAATTTCCCCAGATTATCCCGTGCGTTTAGTCTTAGTCCTAGCAGATGAAGGAAATTACCGCGACTACATACCAGAAAACGGTTTAATTCCTATTGAAGTGCCTTAAATCTGCAAAAATACCTTTGATTTTGTCCGTGTAATTGTGCCTATAGAGTGCGAATCAGAAAATAGGCTGAAAACCGACCTACTTAGCAGCCGCCAAGGTAATTAGGACATCCCCTGTTCCCTGAAAACCATAATGATGATGTCCTAATCAATATGACCGTTACTATCATTTGGCAGACTACTACTTTGAGAAGGGACTAATTCACAAGTTTTAGCTGGAAGATAATTAGCAATTTGTAGATCATGACTGGTTAATATTAAACCTGCTCCTTGTTTAGTAAAATCAATTAACACTTGTAACATTAGTGTCAAAGATTGGGGATCTTGTCCTACGGTGATTTCATCCAGTAGACAGATTTTTGGTCTTCTGGCTAATACTGCGGCTAAAGCTAATCGTCTTTTCTGTCCTTGGGAAAGAGACTGAGGATGTAATTCAGATAAACTTCTTAAGTTGAGTTTTTCTAAAATTTCTTCCCCTAAATGAGCGGAAACACTTGCTTGTACCACTTCTTGATACACAGTTTCCGCAAATAATTGATGATTAGGATTTTGCAGTACAAATCCTATATTCTTAGCTATTTGGACAACGGTTTTTTTGATGATACTTTGACCGCAGATTTCTATATTTCCTGTGGTAGGTTTGAGTAATCCACTTAATAACTTGAGGAGCGTTGTTTTTCCACAACCATTTTCACCTTGAAGTAAGATAATTTCCCCACTGTATAATTCTAAGTCGGGAAAAGGTAGATATCCTCCCCAACTGAGTTGATGGGTTCGCAGGATGATATGAGATAAAGTTGGTGATGAAGTTACAGAAAGTTGAGGAAAAAAACTTTTAACTGTTCCTGAATGAATTTTACCTTGATCAAAATAGTAAGTGCGATGGCATATCTCGTTGACTAAATCCCAGCGATGTTCTATTAGTAACACTGTTTGTCCCTGGTGCGATCGCTCTTTTAGTAATTGTAGTAATAATTCACTTCCTCCACGGTCAAGATAAGCAAAAGGTTCATCTAATAACAACACTGGTTGATTCATAGCTAAAACGCAAGCAATGATTAAACGTTGCTTTTGTCCGGCGGATAGTTGACTAATTAACCAGTTTTCCTGGGGGAGTAAACCAAATTCTTGTAAACTTTGATGAGTTAGCTGTGCAATAATATCTGGAGATATACTGAGATTTTCTAAGCCAAAAATTACCTCATCTATAACTTTATCGGTAAAAATTTGGGTTTCCACATTTTGGAGAATTGTACCAATATAGTGCGATCGCTCTCTCACAGAAAGCTCTAAAATTGAATTATTTTCATATAAAATATCTCCAGTTAACTTACCGCCAATGTGATGGGGTGAAATTCCCGTCAAACAGTTAAGCAGTGTACTTTTTCCACTACCAGTAGCACCACCTAAAAAGACTATTTCCCCCGGATATAATTCTAAATTGATATCTTGGAGTGTGGGTTGATTTTTACCAATGTGAGTAAAACAGAGATTTACCGTTTCTAATAACTTTGCCACTGCAACCATCCCACAATTACCAGTAGGAATACTGCACCCACTGTAAATATAGTATCACCAAATCGCCATTGTAGGGGTTTAGCTTGAGTTCTAGGAGAATTGGGATCATAGCCTCTAGTTTCTAAACCAACAGTCACATCATCAGCATAGGTGACAATGCGAAAAATCAACGGCACAAATAAACTGCTAAACCAACGCTGGGGTTGACGAGGTAAATCAACTCCACGTAATTGATTAGCTTCGATAATGCGTTGCGCTTCTTGATAGATAATTGGCAAAAATCGCCAAGTTAACATAATTCCTAATACTAAAAAAGCTGGTAAACGTATCGCTTGTAAAGCTTTAACTAAATCCGCAGGTAAGGTTGTGGCTGAGAGTAAAGGAGTGGGTAACAAAATTGCTAAAAGTCTCAGGGAATTAATCATAGCTGCGCGAAAATCCCCTAAAGTCCATGTTGCTAAGGCTGTAAATAAAATCAAACCTAAAATTGCTGTGAGTAAAATTTTGAGTTTAATTCGCACAGATAACAGCAATAAAAGCAATAATACTCCCACCAGTAAAGATGCAGCTAATAAATCTCGTAAAGCAAAAGCAATACTAACTGTAATCATGGTGAAAGTGATTTTTAGTAAGGGATTAACCTTGGTTAGAAATCCTTCCCTATGAACTACAGATTTAGATATCAACATCTAACTTCCCAGCACGTTGTAATTGCTTGATGACTAATTCACCTAACCACCAACCAACCCCACCAGCTACACCAGATAATAATGTCATGGGGATTAATATCCAAGATTGAGTTAACCAAGCAGCAAAATTTTCTCCAGCGACATAAGCACCAACTAAAGCACCTGCGACTGTGGTTGTGCTGAAAAAAATAATGTTTCCCAGTAAACGGTTAGCTTTGGTTTTGTAACCGCCTCTTGTCCACATAATTAATTCAGTTAATAGTAATGCTGCAACTAAAAAAGCAGTAATTACTAAAGAGATGCGGCTTAATAGTATTGCTAAACTACCAATCATTAAAGCCACACTTCCCCGACGTTGTAACCTCGCCATACCCAATGTTAAGAAAATTCCCGCTAAAGGGGCCCAGACAATCGTCCTAATTCCTGGTAAGGGAATAGCAAGAGTTAGAGGTACGGTAAGGATGGAAGAAATGGCAATACCAATAGTCATAAACGCCGCAAATACGTAATCTTTTAATTGCCAAAGTTGTTTGTTTTGAGTATGGGAAATTGGTGTTTTCATAGTTGAAAATTTTATGGTGTCACGCAGAGACGCAGAGGCGCAGAGAGTAAGAGTTAAAAAAGTGTGAGGAACATAGTAGTTTATGTCATTAATTTTGTTGGGTAAATTAATTATTCAATTTTCCTTCTTTTCTTTCTTGGCGTACTTTGCGTCTAAAGCCCAAGGGGCATACGCTGCGCGAAGGCGGTTCGTTTTTAAACCCATCATAATGAGACAAAGCATTAGACTAAAAAATCCATAAACTGAACACAAACCAACTTTCATCTTATTCCTCAAAACTCAGCACGTATACCTGCTAAAACTCTAATTCCTGGTGCCGGAAAATTAACTGTGGGATAGATATATTCGGCGTTAAATAAATTTTCCACATTTAAAGATAGTTGTGTACTAGGCGTAACTCTGTAACCAATAGCTAAATCAAATACTGTTGCTGCTGGACTACCCGACCCAATTTGATTATTTGATAACAAAACATTTCCTTGACCACCATAAAAACGTGATTGTAGATAACCACTAAATTGATTGTCGTCGTATAATAAACGTAATAAAGCCGTCACTGGAAATACTTCTAACTGACTCAAAGGCGTACCTGATCTATCTTCACCGTTTACATAAGTCAGATTACCTTCTACACTCAAATTACGACTTAACAGATAAGCTGTGCTAAGTTCAATTCCTTGTAATAAAACATTTTTATTCGCAACTTGAATTGTCGCCGGAGGAGGTCCAAATCCTGTGGGTGGTGGTGGAGTAATACTATTAAATCCGATAAAGTCAGAAATATCGTTGCGAAAATAAGTTATTCCACCTCTGATTGTATTACTAGCGTAATTTAAACCAATATCAAAATTATTTGCTCTTTCAGGTTTGAGGTTGGGGTCTGCTAAAACTCTACCGCGAGTTGGAGCAAAAAATGTTCTGTCGCTATCACTCCCAAATAAGTCTAATAGTCTGGGAGGACGAAAGCCTTGGGCAAAGTTAATTCTTGCAGCTAAAGTATCAGTGAAGCGATAAACACTACCAAGATTAAAAGTTATAGCGTTAGTGTTATTTTCTGAATCTATACTTTCACGAAAGTTAAAGATATCGTAGCGTAAACCACCAGCCAGCGTGAGATTATCGGCTAGGTTGTAATTTGACTGGACAAAAGCACCGTAAAAGTTGCTTGTTCCTAATGGCCCTGTGGTGTTGTTAATCAGGTTATCAGAAATGGAATTATCTTGGCTAATATCAATACCGTAGGTTAAAATTCCGGCTTCACCCAAGGGTGTATCAGCAGAACCAGAAAAACCATAACTTTCAGTTAGAGTGAATGTAGAACTTGGTGTTGTAATTGTCTGTGGTTGAAAGGTGGGAGGTATGGCGATTGTTACTTGGGTGGCGTTGTCGAAACGACGGGCGCTTTTTTGGTAATAAGTGCGTAAGTTAAAACTTGTACCACCATCTAGGTTTTCATTAATATAACTGAGAGAATAGCGATCGCGGTTTCTAAATACATTTTCGGCTGAGATAAATGGTGGAGTGGGAAATCCGTTTAAATCAGCGTTGTCTTGACGATAGCGGTCAAAACGCAACTCTAATCGTTGATTTTCATCTAAATCAACTCTACCAGTCCCGTAAATATCAAAAACTTCATAAGCTGTTCCCTGGGGAGGAATCAAGTTACCCGCGCCATCTTTCGCGTCACCCGCTACGCGTCGAGAAGTACCAATTACATAGTTGGGGCCTGTAATTTCCAAATTCCCGCCGTATTCAGCAAAGCCACCTGCAAAGGCGAAACTACGCACTCCAAACGGCGCATCGGGTCGGGGTGTGGTGGTAATAATATTAATTACGCCACCAAAAGCATCAGCACCATATACCGATGAAGCTGGCCCTTTGAGAACTTCTAAGCGTTGGACACGAAAGGGGTCTACACTTCCCAAGTCCGGCCCAAATTCTAAATTAGGAAGGCGTTCTCCATCAACTAATACTCCTATACGTTCCCCAGTTAAACCACGAATATTGGCAGAACCACTTAATAAACCCAAGCGGTTGATCACAATTCCTGGTAGAGTTTGCAGGGCATCACCTACAGTTCTATTTAAGGGTTGTTCCCGTTGTATTTCTGCTTGCGTTTTAATGTCTACCGTGGCTGGAGTATTTTCTAGTGGTGTGCTGCGACGAGAGGCTGTAACCACAAGTTCAATATCTGTATCTAATTCTGTAACTTTTGTGGTGGCAATATTTAGCTGGAAATTTTGATTAATTTGGTCAATCTTTACAACTGGTGGTGCGGTTTCTCCAGTTACTGTTACCCTGACACTATTAGTATCTAGAGCAGTGACAGTTATAAGTACAATTCCCGGTGCAGGATTATTGATGGTAAAATCTGTACCAGATTCTAGGTTTAGCTGGGTATTAATGATATCGGCGACAAAGTTTTCCCCGTCGGTTGATGTCAGAATTGATGAGAGTTCGCCGTTGTTGGTTTGTAGAATTACCTCAATTCCATCAGGTGTTTCGTTAATTGCTACATCAGTAATTTGATTGACATTCGCCCAAACTGGTTGAGTAATAGATACTGATAAAGTACCTGCGATCGCTAGATTACTAAAAATATTTCTTATTTGCACTAATTACACCCCTAATAACTAACAGAACTTACGCAAAATTAAGAAGAAACAAACCACAAAGGACACTAAGTTAAGAGAGTTTCAGAGAGTTCTTGCGTAAGTCCTAACTAATTTATGTTAGTTTACATATTACATTATTTCTGAGTAAACCAGTATTTTTACTATTATTTAATCTTACGTCTTCATTTTCTTTTGTTATTGGCTGTCCACCAAGATAACGGTAAGACATAACACATTGTAAATAAATCTTGCTGAAACCGAGTTAGTGCTTGATTAAGCTTCCCAAATAATGATAGATACACATCTTACTTTGGAATCCAGAGCAGGTGCTAATTTGGTGTTGTAATTTTTTTATCCCCCTCCCCAGGATTGAAAGACTAGGGATTTAATGATATTCTGAATGTCAAAGCAGGGGAAAAACTGCTTTTTTGACTAACTTGAAATATTTCATTAGAATATGAAAATTTTTGTCCGCAAGATGCAGACGAAGACACAGTTAGCAACGAAAACGTGACACTTTACCTATCGGTTTTTATGCCAGTAAAATTTTACATTCAGACAGAGTGGGCAACTGGTTTTATTCACTAAAACTAGACAAAAATTTTCTACACAAGTTGCGTATCTGGAAGATGAGCAAATGGCTGGTCAATGATTACTGGCTAGGTGAGATTTCAAGAAAAAATCCCTATACTTTGAATAATATTGCTCGTCTTTGACTTGACTGACTAATGTTAGGAGTAAAGTCTTTGCTGTCACGTGAATAGTATCCGGGAATTGGGAACTATAAAACGAAAGACAAAGCTAAATTTTTTCTTTCTTCTCCTCATATCTGTTGAATCTTTGATTCGACTGATAATCTTTCAGATGTTTTTAAATTTGATTTCAACAACTTAAAACTATCCGGAGCAAATATGCAAGCAGCAAACTTAATGCTGGGAATTTCCGACTTCAATATTATTAACACCCAGGATTATATTGAACTAGAACAACAATATGGTGCTGATAATTACCATCCTTTAGATGTAGTTATTACTAAAGGAGAAGGTGTATGGATATGGGATATAGAAGGTAAAAAATACCTCGATTTTCTTTCGGCTTATTCAGCATTAAATCAAGGGCATTGTCATCCCAAAATTCTGGAAGCGATGATCCAACAAGCTCAAAAAGTTACCCTAACCTCCAGAGCTTTTCGTAATGACCAATTAGGAAAATTTTATCAGAAGCTTTGCCAGATTTCTGGTTTGCCTAAAGTGCTACCTATGAACTCGGGAGCCGAGGCTGTGGAAACAGCTATCAAAGCAATTCGGAAATGGGCTTATAGAGTTAAAGGTATACCAGAAAATCAGGCAGAAATTATCGTTTGTAGAAATAATTTTTCGGGACGCACTATTAGTTTGATTAGCTTTTCTACAGAAGAACAATATCAAGATGGATTTGGGCCTTTAACTACTGGGTTTAAAGTTATTCCGTTTGGTGATTCCCAAGCATTAGAACAAGCGATTACTCCTAATACTGCTGCTTTTTTGGTGGAACCAATTCAGGGTGAGGGAGGCATTATTGTTCCTCCTCATGGGTTTTTAAAGCAAGCTGAACAAATCTGTCGCCATCATAATGTCTTATTAGTTTTTGATGAAATCCAAACTGGCTTGGGAAGAACAGGTAAAATGTTTGCTTATCAATACGAGGATGTCCAGCCTGATGGCATAACTGTAGGCAAAGCTTTATCTGGCGGATTTTATCCCATTTCTGCCTTTATTTCTACAGAGGAAGTTATGGGTGTATTTCAGCCAGGAGATCATGGTAGTACCTTTGGTGGAAATCCTTTAGCTGCTGCTATTGGAATTGCAGCACTTGATGTAATTCTTGAAGAAAGATTACCAGAAAAAGCCTTAGAGCTAGGGGAATATTTTCTAGAGAAATTACAATCCATTGAGAGTTCATATATCAAAGAAGTCCGTGGCAAAGGTTTATTAATTGGCATGGAATTATATCCAGAAGCTGGTGGTGCTAGACGTTTTTGTAAGGCTTTAGCTAAAGAGGGTTTATTAGCCAAAGAGACTAGAGATAATGTTATTCGTTTTGCCCCACCCTTAGTTATTTCTCAAGATGAAATAGACTGGGCATTAGAAAAAATTGGGCGAGTTTTAACAACCACTTGTTAGTATGGTGTAAATTGAGTTGTGCGGAGTTAATTTTAGTGTTTGAGCAGTCATTAGTAGCAAAATTGAACAATTCTCTCATCCCAGTTACTGATGATTTTCAATCCAAGTGTCAATATCTGTATAGGCTGCTTTGAGTTGTGCTTGTTCCTCTGGTGTAGCTTGCCAATAGCCGCGATAATTAGCCTCAGATAATTTCTTAATTACTTCCGCTTCAGCATAAGGATTATTTGCCCGTAAGCGATCGCGCATCTCAGTATTAAATACAAATTTTTGTGCTACTTTACTCCAGGTAGCAGTACCGACACTTTGGGTAGTGGCATCTAAGCCTAAAAGATACTCTACTCGATCTGCGATCGCCTGTCCTCCTTGATGGTCATGTTTGAGCATTCCGTCAATCCATTTGGGATTTAGCAACCGACTAACAACCCCTTGGCGTACTGCTTCAGCAATGGTTTTTACCTGGATACGTTCTTTGGTAGTATCAGCAATGACGACATCAGGACGATGACCACTGACTACAGTTGTAGCTTGTGCCATTCCCCCAAAATATTCATAGTAATGATCTAAGTCGGTAACTTCAAATTCATGGGAGTCTCGCACCTGGGTAATAAATTTGTTGTGACTCAAAGCTGCTTTGAATATTTCCGGTGCTGCTAACCCATTGATATTGTTTCCGTAAACATACTGTGTGCGCTTGATATACATATCACCTAAATCCGCCTCACTTTCCCAAGCAGCAGTTTCAATTAAGGTACTCAGGCTATTTCCATATTCCCCAGGAGGAGGGCCGAAAATTCGGGAAGCGGCTAAATGTTGATCATGGATTTCTTCCGCCAAGGCTTGAGTGTGACGACGGACGAAGTTCATCTCTAAGGGTTCATCCAACTGGGCTACAGTCTGAAAAGCCAAATCAATTAAACCCACCAAGTTAGGAAACAAATCACGGAAAAAGCCGCAAATATTGACAGTGACATCAACACGGGGACGACCTAGTTCACTTAAAGGAATGACTACGGGTTTCATGAAGTAGCCTTGACCCCGTTCCACCTTAACGCCGATATAACGTAATACTTGACCGATGGTTTCCCCTAAAGTTTTACAGGTTTCAAATCCCCAAAGTATCACCCCTACAGCGTCAGGATAGGTATGATGTTGTTGATAATAACGCTGAATTGTTTCATCTGCGATCGCAGCGCCTCTTTCATAAGCACTATCTGTAGGTAACTTGGTGGGGTCAAATTGAAAGGTATTGCGTCCTGTGGGGTAAGTTGTCGGAGTTCGCACGGGATCACCACCACAAGCAGGTTCAATGTAACCGCCATTTAGGGCGTGTAAAAGTCCTTTAATTTCGTCGGTACTGCTGACTAAATTGGCTATATTTTGTAAATAAGTCAGGGCTGGTGTTAATTTTTCATCAGGCGCAGATGTTCCCTGTAACATGGCGTGAATAATTTCTCGACTTTGATCAGATAATCCTTGCCAACGAGAATCAGCCGTATCTAATAATCGGTCATAATCAAGATTGTATTTTTGAGCTAATAATCTGGGTAAAGCTGGAGTTTCACTACGGTCATAACGAGCAATTAAATGTAAATAATCAACTAATTCCTCATCCTGTAACTTTTGTCCAAAGGTGTGTAAACCCATCGGAATTGCCACCCGCTTCAGTTCAAATAAATCAACGTGCAGCTTTTCTAACGCTGCTTCATAGGGTATCAAGTCGAATTGTGCTGGTACTTCTTCCTGAAGTTGACTCCACAATTCATCTGCTAAATCTAAAGGGACATCGTGTTGCTCGCACACAGCGATAATTTGCCGTAAAATACTCAGAATACGCGGTAAGCTATGGCGTTGTTGTTCTGAGTATTCATCTAATAAATCTTCCAACTGGTTAAAATGTTCGTACAAACCCGCCGGTACAAAAGTGGGAGAAGCATAACTGACTAATTGGGCGTAACTGCGCCGTTTAGCCATTGTGCCTTCAGAAACATTGACTACGTGGTAAACATAAGTATTGGGTAAATCTCCCAAAAGTGCATCTGTGGTACATTCTCCAGATAACCCCACCTGTTTGGCTGGTAAAAATTCAAATGTGCCGTGAGTGCCAATATGTACCACTGCATCAGCATTCCAACCGTCGGCTTCTTCTAACCAACGATAAAAAGCATTATATTGATGATGGGCTGGTAAACTTTCATCATGATGTACCTTAGCCGGGTCTTCGTGTACCCCCCGTGAAGGTTGGACTGCAACTACCACATTGCCAAATTCTATACCTGCAATTAGGATATCTTCGCCATCCACCATTAAGTCTCCTGGGGGCATACCAAAGAGTTTCTCTGTTTGATCTCGCAGATTTTCAGGTAACTTATTGTACCAGTTTAAATAAGTTTTTAACGGAATACGTAAAGCGTTTTGGGCTGTCAGCTGATGTCCAGTAAATTCGCCATTATGCACCAGTCCTCGATGGAGAAACATATCCTTGAGAGTTCCGCTATCGGGTGGGGTGACTTTGTAACCTGCGTTTGCTAATTCCCCAAGAATATTTTCTACAGAAGCGAAAACATCCAGAAAAGATGCAGTACCTAAAGTACCTTCGCTGGGTGGATAGTTAAAGATAACAATAGCAATGCGTTTTTCTGAATTGGGTTTACGACGTAGGGCGATGCGGCGGAGAATGCGGTTAGCAAATCTTGTTCCTCTACCTGGAACTGGCGAATGAGTTTGACCAATCTTGGTATTTTCGCTGTCCAGTCCATAAAGATATACGGGATCAATAGCACCATCCATTTCGGGAAAGGCTACTGTTGATAAAGTTTCTACAGGGGGAAGTCCTTGGGGACTGTTTTTCCAATCCGTAATTTCCCGATTATTGGAAGTAGAGGCGACATGGTAAGGGACATCAAGTTGTTTTAAAAGACTAATGGTTTTATGGGCATTTCCACCCAAAGGGCCACCATCTAAACGAAACCATAATAAGGAAGCGATCGCATCACAAATCGGTTTATGATCATGAAAAAAGTGATGTGCGATCGCCTCGGTAGTTTTAATCCCATCAGCAAAGAATGGCAAAACATTGGCTTGTTTCGCCAGTTCATTAAAAAATTCCTCTCCCCCAGCTAAATTTGCACTCATACTTGTCCCACCGTAAAACAGCACTGCTACCGTGGGTAGGTCTGGGTTGAGGGGATGGGCAGTAATATAATCTGTATAGGATGGATAACGCTGACCTATAGCAATATTTATAAACCCTGCATCTGGGTAAATAATTGGTTCTTTTGCCGTTACTTCCACACCGGCATACTCACTAGCTACAAAGCGCAACAAATTTGCTAGATTTTCCACACCAGCATTTGTCCAATAACTAACGCATTTAGCTAAATTTTGAGAATGATATATTTTTTGCGGTGACATCTGAGTTGCTGTAGATGTCAAAGAATCTCCAAATTGTTTGATGCGACGATAATCTGTACTTGGTAAATTAGTATAGGCGAACTCCTTCATCCGTGTCAGCGCCATCACACTCGGCCCACCACCAAACACAGGAATAAAGGCAATATCTTGTTGTTGAGTAGCCACAAACGCCTGTTGTAAGCAAGCTACAACTTTATCTGGTGTACCCCGCAAATCGAACATTACTGCTTTAGCAGCACCAATAATTTTTAAAACTTGAGCAGGTGTAATAATACCATCTTGAATATCGTGTGTAGGTAAAATATCTAACTCAAAAATCTTGCCATTTGTAGCTTGTACTTGTTGCTCCCCCAGCAACACATCACCTAAAGGAGAAGCAGAAGAAATCAATACTAGGCGAGGTATTGCACAACTAGGCATAAT
Source organism: Nodularia chucula CCY0103 (assembly GCF_963923915.1). Classification (NCBI taxonomy): domain Bacteria; kingdom Bacillati; phylum Cyanobacteriota; class Cyanophyceae; order Nostocales; family Nodulariaceae; genus Nodularia; species Nodularia chucula. The sequence goes on from NZ_CAWUOL010000006.1 coordinate 40,296, forward strand.
CTGGTATTTTTCCTGATTTTTAAGTATTAAAAATAGTCTCTATCTTATACCAATTTAAGATAAAGATGCATAAATACATTTTAAACAGGATTTACGCGCACTCTACAAGTTCTTGGCGTTCTTGGCGACTTGGCGGTATGCGCTTCGCGCACGCTACGAGAACGATAAATTAAGCTTTTCGGCAATTTTTGCGTAAGTCCTATTAAACAGAAATCCAGTTCCCCTGGTGGGGTCAAAATAATATGCAGCCTCACCAAGAATTGGTATAAATCCTATCTATTTAACGTACCTCTTTCAAACTATCAACCTGTTTAGTAAACATTTCCGTAAATAAACTCATCACAGTCCTTTCTTCCCGTACCTTAATATTAGCCACAATCGACATTCCCGACTGCAAAGATATATTCCTACCATTAATATCTAAATATTGTTTATCTAAACTCACCGTTGCCGGAAATCTATAAAATCTGTGTGTTTCGTCTGGGGGTAAAGCATCTGAACCGATACTAACTACTTGTCCTTTAATATCACCAAACTGGCTAAAAGGAAAAGAATCAATTCTCACATCAGTTTTCATTCCTTCCCGCACAAAACCAATATCTCTATTCGTAATAAATACCTCGGCAATAAACTGATCATCAGGGACAATTTGCAGTAAAGTTTGACTAGCATTAGCGACAAAACCTGGATTTTTTGCTTGTAAGTCAAAAACTGTCCCCGCCACAGTAGCACGAATTTCTTGATATTCAAAGTTTAACTGAGCCTGAGATATTTTATTATTTATATCTGCCAATGTTTGTTGATTGCTTAATAGGATTCTGGTGAATTGGCTATCAATTTCAGCAATACGTTTTTTATTATCAGCTATTTTTTCTAATACATTTTTTCCAGAAGCAGCTACAGTATTTTTATGTTCCTGTTGTCCTTGCTCAATTCCCAACCGTAAACGTTGCATTTCCTCATCTAATTGAGCTATTTCTGAACTAAGGGTTTGCACTTGTTGTTGTTGATTGAGATATTGTAGCTGAGAAATACCACCTTCTTCCGCGAGAGTTTTAATTTTATCTAAAATACCCTGTTGAATAACTAAACTAGATTGAGTATTATTCTTTCTCTCTTGGATTTGAGCCAGTTGTTTCTTCGTTTTCTCCACTTCTAACTGTGCCGCAGCCGAGCGAGAGTCTAATTCTCTTTGAGCAAATTGTAATCGTTTTTGTTCATCAATTCCTAAGCCAGCAACTGTATTTATGTTATTTAATTCAGAGCGTAATAATTCATTTTCTTTAAGTAATGCTGTTCTACTTTTGAGCAAAAACTCGGTATCTGCTGGTAACTGAAGTTGTGAAAATTCTCCGTCGGTTACTGTGGGATCACTCGTTGACATTAACTGCCGATAAGTTGCATTTTCTGCCATTAATGCAGTGCGAATTTCTTTTAAAGCCTCTAATTCTGCAACTGTAGCCAGAGTCTCAAAAGTCAGTAGCAAATCTCCTGGTTTGACTTTTTCTCCATTTTTAATATGAACAGATTTTACTACTCCATTTACAGGAGCTTGAACTTCTTTGACTGTCCCCTCTGGTTTCAGTTGTCCAGTAGCTGGGACGACTTGCTCAATTTTGGCGAAATAAGCCCAAGTGATGCCAAAACAAGCTAGACCTATTAAGGTCATCATAATTGCACGTGACCAAATGGGCGATTGGCGTAAGACAACTGATTGTTCAAAGTTGGTATATTCAGCATTAGCGAAAGATGTCGCTTTAGAGGAATCTGCTTTCACACCGTTTTGAGAATTACCGTTATGATTGCCATTAAGTAGAGTCATGGTGATTTTATTTGTGGGGGAAAGAATGATTAATAGAGTTAGGACTTACTCAGAAATTACCAAAAGGCTTAATTTAATGAACCGCCAAGTCGCCAAGTACGCCAAGAATTGGTGGAGTGTGCGTAAGTCCTGAGAGTTACAAATTCACTTCTTGTTGCTGATAAAGATAAAAATAATGTCCTTTAGCAGCCATTAAATCTCGATGGTTTCCTTGTTCTATAACTCTGCCATTATCCATGACAACAATCATATCTGCATGGCTGACGGTGTTGAGGCGGTGGGTAATAAAGAATACGGTGTTACCTTGAAAGGCTTGGGCGAGATTTAAACAAACTTGTCTTTCTGTGGGATAGTCTAGGGCGCTGGTGGCTTCGTCTAAGACTAATAGTTGGGGTCGTTGTAAAATAGAACGTGCGATCGCAATTCTTTGTCTTTGTCCTCCTGAAAGTCCTGCACCTCTTTCTCCCACTCGTGTATTGTACCCATTGGGTAAGGACATAATAAAATCGTGAGCCACAGCAATGCGCGCAGCTGCAATAATTTCATCAGTGGTGGAATCAGGATTTGTTAAAGCGATATTTTCCTGAACAGTTCCATCAAACAACAGTGTTTCTTGAGGAACTACACCCACCTGTCGCCGTAGGGAATAAAGTTCGACTTTAGAAATATCATAATTATCAATTAAAATTCTGCCTGATTCGACTTCGTATAATCTCAGCAGTAATTTCATTAATGTACTTTTACCGGAACCACTTTGACCAACAATCCCAATAAATTTACCCGATGGAATATCGAGATTAACGTTAGAAAGTTGCAAAGGTCCACTAGTCGCAAATCGGAAGGAAATATTTTCAAATTTCACGCTTCCAGAAATTGCGGGTAGGGGAATATTTTCGCGGTCTTCTTCACCTTCTTGTGGTGTATCCACAATATCGCTTAAACGTTCCAGGGATAAAGCAGTTTCTTGGAAACTCTGCCACAGTTGAGCTAATCTTAATATCGGGCTGGTGACGTAACCAGAAATAATCCGAAAAGCGATTAATTCCCCTAAAGTTAATTCTCCTTGCAGAACTAAATAAGCACCTAACCACAATACTAATAATGCACTGAGTTTATTCAGAAAACTACTGGTAGAATTAGCCAAGGTGGACGTAATAACTGTTTTAAAACCAGCCGCTACATATTTAGCATAACGTTGTTGCCAGGAAAAACGCGATTGCAGTTCAATATTTTGCGCTTTTACTGTTTGGATACCCGACATAACTTCAACTAAATAAGATTGAGTATGGGCGTTCCGTTCAGCTTTGGTGCGTAATTGTTTACTAATTGTGGGAGAAGCAATTAAGGTGATGATGATAAATATCGGTATTGTCCCTAAACCTACTAAGGTTAATTGCCAACTATAAAACAGCATAACGACAATATAAATTATCGAAAATACTGCATCTAATACGACAGTTAAGGCTGTACCTGTGAGAAATTGGCGAATATTTTCTAATTCGTTAATCCGCGTTGCTAGTTCACCTACAGGACGGCGTTCAAAGTAGCGCAATGGTAGCCGGAGTAAGTGATCAATAATTTCTGACCCCAAGCCCATATCAATGCGGTTAGTGGTATCGACAAATAAGTAAGTTCTTAATGTAGTCAGTAAGGCTTCAAAGATGCCAACTACTAACAGTAACACGCCTAATATATTCAGGGTACTAATACTATTTTGAACTATGACTTTATCGATAATTAACTGAATAACTAAGGGGTTAGCTAACTGGGCTAATTGTACAAAGAAGGAAGCAATAAATACTTCTATCAGAACTTGTCGATATTTGGAGAGATAAGGAAGAAACCATTGAATACCAAAGCGTTCTTGGGGTGTTTCTTTTGTCGCTGTGAGTAATAAAACTTTTACCTGGGGAGGTAAATTGTTTTCATCTATATCTAATTTGCTGACAAATTCCGCAGGTTTACATCTGACAATTCCCTGGGATGGAACACCTGCAACTATGGTGTGAGGATTGGTTTCGTATAAGACAGCATAACTATCACCATAATAAATGAGTGCTGGTGTGGGAATGCGAGTGATTGCAGCAACGGGTAAGTCGATTAATTGCGATTTGAGTCCGATAAATTCGGCGACGTAAGCACAAGCAGGAAAGGATATATTACCTTGGCGTTTGATTTGTTCATTTAAGAAGCGCTGAATTACTTCCCGGCGATGGGGAATTGCTAGGTGTTTGGAGAGCATTTGAAAACAGGCAATGGTGCTGTTTAATTCGCCTTTACCTTTGACAAATGGGTAATTTTGATATTTTTGTCTACCGGGTTCTGGAGAGGTTTCCGATGGGGGAATTTCTTGGTAATCGGCGTAGGGAATTTCTGGCTGTTCGGTGCTATTTGCTGGGGGATAATTAACAGGAACCTTGGGCTGATGGTTCTCTAAAAATGACAGGTTTTCAGGAGATAATCCAATGAGACGTGCGGGATTTGTGCCTTTAACTTCTATGGTTTTGGTTAATTCTAAGGGGGAACCGGAAGGAAAGTTTGTGACTGAATTATTACTGCTAACAAACCAGATATTTTCTCTATCTAGTTGGTTAAGGGAGGTGGTTCCTGGATTTATGTAATGTATTTTAGCTGTGGATAAGGCCTGTTCTGCAAGTTCGGTAAAATTAAGGATGGCGTTGGCTTGTTTTTCTACTTGTGAACCCAGGATATCAAATACTTCTATCAGATGACTGCGGTTTAAGCGTGCGTTGCTAAAGTGGGGGTAGGAAGTGAGGAGGCGCAAATATTCGGTTTTGCTTAAGGAGAGACAGATAACTTCGGTGGATGCGATCGCAGTTTCACAGGCTACATCTCGTAATATACTAATCTCACCGATGATTGCACCTGGTGGTAACAATTTTAATGTTGTTGGTGTTTGAGTTTGGGGATGATATCCTAATAGTCTAACTTTGCCTTCGTAAATAATTGTAATTTGTTCGGTGAGGTTTTCTTTGCCAATAATTTTTTGTCCGATGCGATATCGCAAGGCTTGGATTTTTTGAGATAGCTGGGTAATTTCTGATTCTGGTAGATGCTCAAACCCGTCTAACTTGGAAATAAATTCTTGGAAGGAACTGGTAATATAAGTCATGCTTTGATAAATATATATAGAAATGTCTTCATCACCTAAAAGATAAATTTATATTGTTAGTTTTATCCCTGAGATGTTGCCGAATCTAGTTGGCGAATCTGGCAATTTTGCTCTGTGATTTGGGCTTGCAACCAAGTATTGAATCGTTCATTAAGTAAGCGTTGACGCAGGGAATTATCTAACTGTGTGAGTAACATTTTTTCTAGGCGGACTATAACTATCCAGTTTTCTAGTTGGGTTGGCGGTAATAGTTGCTGTGGTTGGCTTGTAGATAGCATTTTTGCTAATGCTGGATGGATGGTTTGCAATTCTACTGGACCGATTAAACCATTTGTTTGGGCTTCGGTTCCTTGAGAATATTCTTTGGCTAATTCGGCAAATGTTTGTTCTCCGGCTTGGAGGCGAAAATATATTTCTTGAGCAATACCAATGTCGTTGGTTCTAATGAGTGAATATACTACTCGATTCAGTTGGTGTTTGCGCTGGGAAAAATAGGATTCTAAATCGTTTCCCCAGGTGAGATGTTTGAATTTTTCGATTTTAAATTGGCGAATGGCGATCGCATTCCACTGTTCTAGACTGAGATTATTTTGTTTTAACCAACGCTGAAACAGTTCATCAGAGGTAATTTGATAATGTTGGGCTAACTTTTCACCAGCGATTTTTTCTTCTTCTGGTGTACATGAAATTGGTGCGATCGCTTGGTCAAGCACTATTTCTTTGATCAGGGCTGGCAGCATTTGGTATTTTTCTAGCAATGGTAATACTTCTATTGCCGTCATCTGGCGATCGCCCACTTGTAAAACTGGCATCATGTTACCTTCAATGTTTGTTGCCACTACAATTAACCCTCTTAAGAAGATAATGGAAATACTTTGAGAAAAGATTATGAATTGGTTAAATTTGAATGCTTGTATATTAGTTAGTTTTGTGCATTTAACATCACAACCTCAACTGATGCTAATTTTCTAGACTTATCTAGATATAGTAATCCACTTTGATTTTTCAGCCTATTTGCATAGGTAGGGAGTGGGAAAAACCCTTTTTATCTTGTACTGAGATTGTTAAAATCTCAAATAGGAGTCCTATAGATACTGCTCACTTACTTATAGCACTAAATTCTGGTATATATTCAGACAGAGCCATAATACTTAAAATAAATTTACCCTGCTTGCAACCAGGGAAATGAAGCGCAGTCTAGTATTGTGATTTTGATCCGATTCGTTCTTCAAATCCCAAAGTCTCAAGCCTATATTTCTACGTTGATTACTTTCTCTAAACGATTAGTTTCATATTTTGCTTCTTGAAGTAATTCATTCCAATCATTTGGAGGATGACCACTTTCCAGCATTTTCTGAAAAATTAGATAAGCGTCTGTCTTACTATGATATGCTCGCTTAGAGTTTTCATCGTTAACCCAGGCGAAGACGATAATTTTGCTCTCTTGGTGATATCGAAAAAACAGTCGGTACTGCTGAAAAAATTTAGCTCTAAACCAGTGTTTGTAATCATCTCCCAGTGTAGCGCCTTGGCGGTAATCACTACGTGTTGGATCTTGAGGAATAATATCAAATGCCAACTTTGCGATCGCCGCTAGACGTTTTGTGGCGTTTTTCTTCTTGTAGTCTTGGGGATACCTTTGACGCAAATGCTCAACCTGCGTCAGAAGTTCTTCAAACTGGTTGAGAAATAGAGAATGGGCAAATATATTCCACCCATTAATTACCAGTGGCTGATCTACAGACACACTTATTCATCCTCGTCCGAGAGTGCTGCATCAAGATCAATATCAACTTCAGATACCAAGGACTGAACACGGTTGAATAAATCTGAGCTAATTGCTTTTAAGTGCTGAGGGTTTTTTTCCATATCTCGTGCTAGAAAATTCAAAAACTTCCCCAGTACAGGGTCGCTTTCCGTCTGTTCAGCGCGAGAAATCATCACTTGACCGTCAGACTGGATAGTATAGCAGATTTTATCCCGCTTTTTCAAGCCAAGGACTTTACGAACGGCATCAGGGACTGTAGTCTGATAACGGTCAGTTAGGGTAGATTCTGAGCATGGGGATAGTTTTACAGCCATAGCGAACCTTTAAAGTCTATCTTCAAGGTAATGCAAATGCATTGTCTTGTCAAGAATGGCTAATGCGATCGCATAGCGGTTTCTTTGGAATATCCTCAAGAACTTGTGCGTATTTATGAGTTCCGATCCCCTCTTAAAAATTGATATTTCTGAACTCTTAAGAAAGCCTTAAGGTTGAAAGCGAAGGTGTTGGAGCGATCGCACTTGGGCAATAGTTTCAAAGTCACGGTCATTGTGGAGCAAAAGTAAATTATTGTCCAGCGCAGCTTGAGCAATACAGCAATCAATTGGACTACGAACGGTGAGTCCTTTTCGGCGCAAGTCATAGTAAATGCGAGCAGCCGTTTGCCAGGAATGAGATGTAAGTTCAATGTAGTTTTGTGCTTCGAGATAAGTGGAGAGGAGAGTCCACTCTTGTTCATTCAATGTTCCTTGCAGCAATTCAAGCTGAGTAAATCGGGTGAGGAAAATTTCCCGCCCAGCAATCAGAGCTTCGAGTTGTGAACGAACTTGACCGTTGCGATCGCGGAAGACACTGATCCAAACAGATGTATCAATCAGCAACATGACGAGTTTCGCGCAAAGCTTTATGGTCGAAATTTGGATCAAAATGAATTTGTCCAGCCAAGTCGAGAAGGTTTTTTTGGCGGCGCGATGTTCCAGAGGAGCCACTTCGCGAACGCACAAGTTCTTGCAGAGCGAGTTTAATCAGTTCTTCTTGAGTTGTGAGATTGGTAAGTTGCAGGGCTTCGTTGAGAAGGGAGTCATCGAGATTGAGGGTGATTTGCATAGGGTAACTATGGGAAAATTGGTTTTAGTCTAGTGTAGCTAACCCCACGTTAATAAATTTGTCCCGCCAAGTCGAGAAGATTTTTTGGCGGCGCGATCGCATAATTATTGTATGTTTTAATACTGAAATATCTTTTCTCATTCTGTCTGCTACACCGCAGTGTTGGACTGTTGACGCTGGGAAACTTGAATCAATAGCCGCAACGCTTCATTTACTGCGGTATCATCGGGGAAAGCTTGGGCTATATCAGGATCTAAAAGCACTAAATTTGTTCCTGTACGATATCGCTCGACGTACTTGCCCCTAACTCCTCCGTTCATTTGGGTGAAATCATACTTAGGTCGTAATTCGTCTTCCATTTTGTTTTCAACTTCCTTATTTATTAACAAAGTAACCTGATATGCTCACCTCAAGCCACAATTTTGTAAGACAGGCGATTGCACTTCTATTACCAATTTTCCGCACCTCACAAAACCGCGTTGCTCCCTGTTATGCTGCGTTCGCACTCTCAATAGATATTCCATCTGCATTTTCAGGATCTTCAAGCGTAGCCTCAGATGTTTGCTCTGCATATTGCTGCCATGCTGATAGTAACCAAGAAGGAAGCTGATCATGACGTTTGACAGCTACACGAGCTTTTGCATATGCCATATGTGGTTCTAGCACAGTGCGAACTAATAAGCTATTGGCATTAATTTGTATTGGCGCAATTGCATCAGGAGCATGAGTTATGTCTTCGCGGGTCTGTAGATAGAGTGGTACTAGATAGTGCATTTTGCCGTAGTACCAGTATGAAAACTGCAAATTGCGATTGATAGACCATTGTATAGATCCTGCAATAGCACACATTTGAGCAACTCTGGGTGTACTCTCAAGAAACGGAATGCGTTCTGGATGATCGGTAAGAATATGGTCATGCATCATCACAATTTCCGCACCTGGTCTGATTATCAAAGGTTCTGGAATTTCAGGTGGAACTGGTAATTCAGGCGCAGAAATTTGAGAACCAGCAGTTACTAAATACCAAGGTGGTTGGTTTACTCTATTTTGTTCAAAAACCAAATAAATTGGAGTCCCGTACCTTGTTTGTAAATGACCTGCTGTTACATATAGTTGATTAGCACTATGAGTAAAATTACCTTGTTCGACGCTCCATGCAACGTGAACGGCAAGGTAGTACTTCAACACAAAATTGTCGTTGCCCCAAGTCTCGCTAAGTGCGCTGGCTACTATGTTTTCAAGCAACTCATCCCGAATGAATGCAAAACGATTAAAGCGCGCAATTACATGATTAGTGTAAGGCTCACCCAATTGTGCCACTAATGCATCACGTTCAAACATTAACAATATGCCTAAATAATCAATTTGAATAAGACTCAATCGAAACTACTCTAACCGATAACTATAAAATTGCGCCTTATCTGTAATATAGGCGCCATAAATAGTCATTAAACGTAAAGTTATCGTATAATCTCTTTCTTGTTCAAGATACAAAAGATTAAGTTGTTTCGCACTATCCCATCTAAAAAAAATCAGAGCCACACCATAATACTTGGTATTGACTCTGATGAATGTTTATCAAGTTAACTGCAAATTAGCCAACAGTCAAATTAACGCGGACAATCATATCGTTAAAGTCCTTGTCACCATGTTGCATATCCTCAAAGGCAAAGACGTTATTTCCTAACATGGTAATGTTATCGATTCCTCCGGGATTAGCACCTAAGAATGGGAAGAAAACAGGGCTATTCATATCTCCTGGTCTACCATCAGCAATAATAAATGGTGCTAACAACGAGCCAGCCTCTAAAGTCGCCGTGTAAGTGCTTGTCCGGCGGTTATTGGTTGTGAGGTCAAGACCTGGAACACGCGCACTCACAGCAGCTTGGGCATAACCCGCTTCTCCAGGGAGAATGTCTGCGTTACCATCGCCGTTGATGTCGATACCGCCATTTTCATCCGTGACTCGGTAGAAACTGACGTAGTTGTTTAAGGCTGCATCTCGGTTGACTATAAATTCCCCTTGCACTGATTGGGTAATTCCTCGTAAATCAATTAACTCAGATTGTGCGCCACTTTGCACAGCAGCACCTAAAGGTAATGGTTGGTCAGTAGCCTGAATCTTCACCTCAAAATCCTGGTAAGTTTCGCTTCTCAACGGTTTAACCTTCCAAGCTAGAGAAAATTCATCGTTGCCTAAATCAGTAATTCTTTGAGTGGAAGCATCCGCAAATAATACATCTGTGATGGGGACGACTCCAGCCTGGACTTCATCGGTTGTGCCATTTGGTACTACATAAAATCTCAGGTTATCCCCAGAGTTGAATTGTACTAACCGGGTGATGCTATCTCGACTAAAGCCAGTAGGTAATCTATGGACAGTAGAGAAAATTGCTTGCGCCCGTTCTAATGCAGCTTCGGCATAACCTGCTTCCCCTGGAGCAATACCGTTGATTGTACCTTCAGCATCATCCACTGTAAATACACCCAGTTCATTCTCCTGAGTTGGTCTGGTTCTGGTGAGACTAACTTGGAGTTGTACTGTGTCACTGCTACCGCGAATCGTAAAGGTATCGCTGCCAGAATTATTTACCAGTGGCACAAAATCGTTGTCGGCAATGGTGACTGTGGCTGTGTTGATATCAAGAACGTATTCAGCTTGGTCTACTAAACTGAGGATAACTGTTTCATCACCTTCAACTAAGTTATCATCTACGGGAATTACTGTCACATCTACAAAGGTTTGACCGGCGGCGATAGTAGCTGTACCACTGAGACTGTTGTAATCTACACCATTAGTAGCAGTACCATCAACACTATAGTTAATGGTTAGGGATTTGCTGGTGTTACCCACACGGGAGATACGGAATACTCCTGGTTGATTACCTGTTTCTGCGGCATCGGGAGCTGTGGCGACTATACTAACTACGGGAGTGGCTAAATTAAGAGGCTTGTCTAAACCTAAGAGAATGATTTCGTTGTTGTCTATGCTAGGTGGTCTGCCTACTGAGAAGGGATAATTATTATCGTTAGCTAGTAGGAGTGTGTTCTCATCAATTACAACGACGGCTTCAATGGTGACAAAGGGGAAGGTAAATTTAGTATCACCGTCTCCATTTAAATCATTGGGGTCACTAATGTTGAGTAAATCAACGATTTCTTCTTTGAGTACAAAGCCATTGGCATCTGTTTGAGATAAATCAATCTTGAATATCTTCTTGAACTGGGCAGATGCACCTTGATTATTATCCCGTTCAATTACCAGAAATTCATTTTCATTGATGACCGTTAATGCACCGATCGCATGATTGGGTTGTTCCATCCGGTAGTAGCCAGCTAAACCCTGGTACTGTTTGGATTCGACATCAAATTCATAGATGCGTAAGGAATTAGCCGGATCACCCAAAACAGTACCTTCTAACATGGGATAGATGGTTTTCTTGTCCAGGCTGATAGCCATGCCTTCAAAACCGCGAGAACCTGCCAAGTTAGAGAAAACAGGATCGCCGATGATTTGTTGTAGGACTAAGCTATTTGTACCAGGGAAATCACTGAAGAAACCATCAACGCCTAAGTCTATAAACTGTTGATATTCTAGTTTCGGGTCGCCGTTGTAGTCTGGTGCGAGGAAAATACCTTCATCACGGAAGGTGTAGGGGTGTAAAATTAACCCGACTGCATGGGCATCTTGTACTAAGGTAGTGGGTGCTTGGAGAACTCCACCTGCACCAGCTGGGACAATTAAGCGTTTGTTGGGGCCAATACCTGCGGCGTAGGTAGCAATTATAGCTAATTCTGTGGGCTGGGTAAGGTTGCCGTAGGTGCGGGGGTCACCACTGACTATAAAGTCATAAGGTCTACCATTAGCACCACCCATTAGTTGAACTAGGGGAATGTCAATGCCGGCGGCTGGCATGATCGACTCTTTTAGTTCCTGGAGATTGCCTACCTCGAAGGACTGAATAAATGTCCGGCTGGGGTCAGTGAAGTTTTCGGCTACTAAGGTATCAACAATCATCTGACCTAGATTCATGTTGATGGGTGAACCATCTAACAGTGTGCCTTCTGAAGCAAAGAAGGTGGGATGTTTGGTTTCAGGATAAATGCCAATTTTGCGCCCGGTTTCGGCTTCTACCTGTTTCACCAAATCAATGATTTCTTGCAGGGTGGGAACTTTCAACCCATCATTATCAAAGTTGGTTCCCCGTAAATCTGGTATACGTTCAATGGAATTGAGGGTTTTAATTTCTGCTAGGGTCAAATCTTCGCTAAACCAACCCCTGATAGTGCGACCATCAATAACTTTGGTAGTGAAACGGTCTGCAAATTCTGGACGTTCGTTAACATCAGTACTGGTGTCAGTTCGATTCACTGAACCATCATCATTGAGGATGGCTAAGGCATTTTCATGACGGGCGATTAGGTATCCGTCTTTCGTAGCTACTAAGTCAGGTTCAATGAAATTAGCCCCATCAGCGATCGCCAATTTGTATGCTTCTAGAGTATGTTCTGGACGTGAACCACTAGCCCCCCGGTGTCCAATTACCAAAGGTGCAGAACCATCTAAGGTGGCAAACTCAGGGGGAATTAAAGCAGGGTTATCAGGAGAGATGACAAACTGCCCAGTTAATTGATCACGGACGCGATCGCCTGTTCCTGGAAAGTCTGTAAAGTAGCCATCGACACCCAAACCGATGAATTGTCTGTATTCTAGTTCTGGATTGCCGTTGTAGTCAGCAGCCAGGAAAGGTCCTTCATTGCGGAAGGTATAAGGATGTACCAGCAACCCTGCGGTGTGGGCATCTTTGACTAAGGTTGTGGGTGCTGTGAGGGTTTTATCAGCATCGTTAACAACGCCATCACCGTTGACATCATCGGCTAGACCGTCACCATTTAAATCCACACCCTGAACCGAGATAATCATCCGTTTCCAGGGTCCAATACCAGAGGCGTAGGTGGCAATTTCTTGTAAACCGTCTGCTGTCCGTAGGTCGGCATAGGTGCGGGGGTCGCCACTAACTACGAAATCGTAAGGGCGAGTTTCAATCAGTGAACCATCAAGATTGATATCAATGGCATCGAATAACTGAACCAAAGGTATATTAGTTAGTTGACTCAGTTCCTTGAGATTGCCGACTTCAAAGGATTGGATATAAATCCGACTGGGGTCAGTGAAACCAGTTGCTTCTAGAGTTGCTAACAGGGGTTCTTCCAGAGACAAACCCAAATCATCGTGGAAAGTCGGATGCTTGGTTTCTGGGTAAATGCCGATTTTCTTACCTGTATCAGCTTCTATCTGCTGAACTAACTCAATGATTTCCGCTAAAGTAGGAATTTCGTAGAGACCGTTAAACACTTGAGGGCGGAAACCTTGGGGCATAATTGCCCGTAGGGTCTTGATTTCCGCTAGGGTGAAGTCAGAAGCAAAGAAACCTTCTTCGGCAACGCCATCGACTATTTTAGTGGTGAGGCGATCGCTAAATTCTGGACGTGAGGCCACATCAGTAGTAGCAATTAAATTAGGTTCGTGCCGGGCAATCAGTACCCCATCCTGCGTAGAAACTAGGTCAGGCTCAATAAAATCAGCACCTCGTTCAATTGCCAATTTGTAAGCGCCCAAAGTATGCTCTGGTAATTCCCCACTGGCTCCCCGGTGTCCAATCACAATCGGTGGTTGACCATCCAGAGTATTTAAACTGACAAAATTCGGTGTATCAATGGGAGCCTCTATCAGCTTACCACTGGCATCGAAATGTAACAGATAAGGGCCAAATTCCTCACCAATCCAGAAAGTCCCATCTTTTGCAACTACCAAAGACTCAGGATCGAAATCTGAACCGGTTAATAAACGCTCAGTAGTATTTTCATTGACAATCTGGAAGGGAATTTTATTGTCAGGGTCGGATAGTTGCACAAAATCCAAAACATTGACGCTACCATCACCGCCCTCTGTACCCCGGAAACTGGGGTCAACGCGATAAATCCGCAATAAATAATCAGGACTATTAGCCTTGTTCCCAAACCCATTATCAGACAGAAACCAGAAGGAATTATCATCAGCAACTTGGACAGCACTAAATCCTTGAATCGGCTGCTGGGCAAAAGGTACATCACGTCCGTTGGTATTACCTGTAATGGCATTTCCCGATGCTGGCCCTTCGGCAAAGGTATCAGCCGGGAGAGAAGCAAAACCGAGGAGTGTAACTTGGGGTGTACTTGTCAAGTTATTGGGTAACTCCAGAATCCCCAGTCTTGCAGGAGTAGGCCCAGCTACACCAAAATCGTTATCATTCAATAAGGCTAGAGTATTGGGTGCTACCAATGCCAGACCTTCTAATTTTTCCACCCCGGTGTAACCCAACTGCGCTGCATTGGCAATGAGGTTCTTAGTTACAGGGGTAATATTGGCAGCAGCTAACTCAGCCGGGGAAAGTTGTTCAATAGTCTTACCATCTGGCAAAGTCAAGTTAGCCGAGTTATGAATATTGGTCGCTGCGGCTAAATTAATCTCGTAAATCAATTTGTTAGCATCTGCACCAGACCTATCATCTCGTTCAATCACCGCAAACTTGCCATTACCTAATGAAACAGCATCGCCAATTTTGTCTGTTCTGGCGTTACCACTACCTGTAATATCATCAAGCAGATATAGATATTCACCCGTGACAGTTTGGGAAATGACATCAAATTCCAAAATTCTTAAATTCTGAGAATTTCTGGAGGTGGCATCATTGGTGACATCAGGATTATCAATGGGACTTTGAATAAAGGCGTAAAGTTTACTACCTTCCAATGCCACAGCTTCAAAACCCCGGTTATTGCGGCGTTGGGCATAAACTTCTGGTAATACCTCAGTGCCGAAAGTGCCGACTGGTTGGTCTGGGTCGGTTGCTGTAGCAGTGCCTTGGGGGATAAAGCGATCAATGAGTTTACCGTTGCTGTCAAAGTGGTAAATCGCCGGACGATATTCATCCACCATCCAATAGTCACCATTTGGGGCGACGACAATTCCCTCTAAGTCAGCACCGAAAGGATCATTAGGTAGGGGATTATTGTCTAAATCCACAGCAATTTCATCGGTGTACGCCAGACCACCAGCCCCAGCTTGTAAGTTAGGCAATCCAGTTAATGGAGTTGTACCATCTTCGCGAAATAGCCCAATGCGTTTGGTAATGGTAATTTCCCCTGTGGACTGATTGAGTTCAAAGCTGATAACTTCTGGTTGGAAATCGGGTAATAAAAATGGTCTGTTGAAACCGGTGGGTTCGCCATTGGGACCACGGTCTGTGTGGGTGACAAACTTCAGGTTGCCATTGGCAGCAACTCCTTGGAAATACAGCCCTGAGAAACCACCAAGGAGAATATCTTCTCCGACGCTGGTTGTGCCTAATGTGGGTAGGTCTTGAAAGTCGTAGTTGGTAAGTCTGGGTTGTGCCATAGGATTACGGGGATTGTAAGTAGTGGTGTCAATATTGAGTGGATTGGGGAAAGCATGAGCAATGTTTTCCCAAGGGACAAACTTAAAGTTGCTATTGACGTTTTCTAGTTCGCCATCATCTTCAACTAATTTGGCAGGGTCGTTATTACCATCCTGGGTAACAAACAAACCGTATGGGAAGTTAGCGCCCAAGGGGACGTTAATCACATCTGCGCCGTCTGACTCTTGCACGCTGTCAATTGCGCCATTGCTACCAACGGCAAAGCGTCCCAAGTATTCGTTGTTACCTTGGCGGTTATAGATAGCAAAGGTGTTGTCTCCTTGACTGGATGCTAGTAGATAGCCTGTGCCGTTAGCACCGTAGTAAATCGTCAGTCCTTCCACATCGGGGGTAAGATTGCTACCACCTAATTCTTTAACCTGATCAATGAGTTTGCCAGTTGTGCCACCATTGGGTTCGGCTTGGAATTTCCAGATGCCGACATTTTCTTGACCGATGTAGAGGAAGCCTGTTTCTTGGTCTGCCACCATACCCTCAGTTTGGGGGTCAAATCCTGCTGTGGTGGGTATAGTGAACTCTCTAACTCGTTCTACCCCAATTTTGCCGTTACCTGTATCAATCAGTTTGTACTGGGCGACATCTCCAGTTTGGCGGCGATTGGCGAAGACGTAGTAATCATTGCTAATGGGACTGCGGTAAACAGCGATACCGTAAGCACCACGAGCCGATACAGAATAAGGGGGGTTGAAAGGTGTTTCTTGGAAGAGAGTACCAACGCTGCTATCTGTGACGACTTCTAAGTATTCACCCGGTGTTGTGGGATTGGGGTTAATCTTAAAGAATACTAGCGTATCATTTTGGCGATCGCTCGCTACGGCAATATCTACAGACTCACCACCTAAATTAAAACCGTATTGCAAATCAACGTTGTTGTAGCGAATCCCACCAGGGTTAACTGTCTGCAATAAATTACCAGACAAGTCATAAACCCGTAGTCCCCCATTTTTCACTGCTGCCAAAATTAGACTATCAGCCGAGTTGTTGGCATTGACATAAATAGCCGGATCATCAGCATCAGAACGCTGACTGACAGGTAAACTGGGATCATCCAACAAATCGGGACGAGTTTCAACTCTAGGTGCAGCAGTAGGGATGAGGTCTGCACTTAAAGTCACAACTTGGGTAAATTGCGCCGGATTGAAATTATCATCACTCACCAACACAATAGACTGACGACCATCCGGGAGAGTAGGGCCAAAGGCTAAACCTTCGATGTTATCTAGTCCAGTCTCTAGATTTAAATCATCCAGATTCACCAGCAAGCGTTTTTGTGCAGGTTGAATAGCTGCTAATTCCTCTGGACTTAAATCATTCAAAGCATTGTAGAAGCTAATATCAGTTGCACCTTGCAGACTAACTTCATAGATTTTGATAGTGAAACCAACACCCAGAGAAAAAGAGCGTTCTAATGCCAACAAAGTACCACGGTTATCAATAGCCAGTAAATCCACTAAACCATTATCACTAAAGCCCGTGGTTGGTATTGGTTCTGTCGCCACCGGGTCAGTAATATAGAGATATTCCTTCTCTGGCTGTCCTGAAAGCAAGTTGTATTGCAAAATTCGGGAAGGACTACTACTAGTAACTGAAGCCCTAGCACCATCTTGAATTAAAGCATTTTCGGTAGCGGTGTAGAGAGTCTTTTGGTCTGGTGTAATAGTCAGACTTTCAAAAGCTAAATTATTCCGCACCCCAGAAATTTGCGTATCACCAGCATCGATAATGCCGTTACCATTGGTATCTTCTATAACTGGTAAAAATTTACTGGGAACTGGTAAAGAGCGAATTTTCTCCCCTGTGAAAGAAAACTCCTTAATAAAGGGGTCAGTAATTCGACTTGCATTGATATTGACCTCACCCTCAGAAGAAACAAAAATTGTCCCATCCTGACTCAAAGCAATACCTTCAGGGTCAACACTCAAGGCTGCAAAGAAATTACCTTCAGCATCTCGTAAAGGAGTGACATTAGTAAATGTCACCGCAGATGTGGCTGTGTCAAGAGTAAAGGTATAGAAACGCGCTGGTCCATTTTGCGAGCGGTCATCTGAGATAGAGTAGTAAAGATTATTCGCAGCATCGTAGGTAACACCAGACAAACCACCCATTGGGATAGTTACACCATTCACCGTTCCCGCATCAAGAGGAACAAAGCCAGTGGTAAAGGTAGTTTGTCCCTCAAATCTCACATCTCTTAAGGTTTTACCGCCTTCAGTTGCACCAGCCTGCACATCTACCCACACTAAACGATGGTCAGAACTGGGGAAAGGAAAAGTCCCCACTAAGGAGAAATTTGGATCTGTATTCAGAGGCCAATATACTGCTGAGTCCTGAATTTGCAAATCAGAGGAAGGTAGTACATAATCAGCCCGCACGTTTCCAGGAGTCGTATCAGCAAAGTCTGCGGTGTCAAAAGCTGGATTACCTTTGTGATTGAGGTTAGCACCACCTTGTAAATCTGATTGTTGAATACCACCCAGACTACTGGGGATAAAATTAGTATTAATCCCAGGGTTGTGTAATAGTTGCAAAATGGCATTATCAAAACTATCCCCATCAAAAGGGTCGGCGTTTTGGTCGCCCATAATCACAAAGCGAGAACCAGGATTTAAACCACCCAAATTACCCTGGTCATCGTAGATATAGTCACCTTTTCCAGGGCTGATATAATCTGACCACAGGCGAATTTCATCATGGTTGCGTTTACCGTTGCGGTCTTCCGTCCCATCAAAGACAGGGGGTGTGGGATGACTAGCTAAAACGTGAATGATTTCGCCGTTGACTTGAATTGGGACATCCCAATGACTTTTAGAGGAGAGACGCAAAACCGCTTGTTCCTCGGCTGAATACCAAGGAGTGTCAGAATCAGGAAGGGCAATAGTTGATAGTAAAGAATCCGGCATATCCTGCCAGAGAAAGTTTTGGAAGGTGCGGACATTAGCAGTGTCAATAGGATATTTAGATAGTAACAACATCCCAAATTGACCAGGGTAATTTCCAAAGCCAAAAGCATCATCACCATATCCCGGTGCGCCTGGGGTTGTAACTACTGTGCCGTTGTTGTTTAAATCAAACCCTGAAGGAATACCTGTGTTAGAGGGTGCAATAAAAAAGTAAGGATACTCAACAGGGGTTGCACCGTTTTGACTGACAGCTAGATAATTTTGCAGAAATAATTCAACAGATGCTGTGGGATTCTCTGCAAAGTAATCAAACTCATTAATCAGTAGCACATCCGGGTTATTGCGCTGAATAATTTCGGCAACAGTTTGAGCTTGAGGATTATTAGGAGTAGATAAATCGCTGACTAATTCCCCATCCGCGTTGCGGTTTAAGGAAGCATTGAACTGAGAAAAGCGAACCGTACTGGTAGATACCATTATTTTAGTCCTGAAGTAAAACTTGCGATCGCGTTGGTTCACAAAAAAAGTAACTGCAACCGCTAGATCAAAATCACCCCCGGTTGCAGTTAACAACTAAAACTGGCTCTTAGCTTCTATTGATTAGAGAGGGAATAACATTTCCAGAGTTACTCAAGGATGGGAAAAGGGCATCACTACTGAAAGGATCGCCGTTAACTTGTGGAATATTCTGGTTACTACCTTGCACGAACAGATCAGAATTGTCCGCAGAGATAATACTGCTGCTATTTAACAAGGGGCTGTTGATTCTGCCAATGCCGATATTTGGTCCAATGATTGGTCGGCGAATCAGACGGTCGATGAGATCATTCAGGAAATTGTCGATCAAATCTCTGATTAAAGGAGGTCGAGGAGGAGTAGGAGGGCTAGGAGGGCTAGGAGGGCTAGGAGGAGTAGGAGGGCTAGGAGGAGTAGGAGGAGTAGGAGGACCAGGAGGAATTACATCATCAACGCTGCTTAAATTCAACCCGATAATTACTGGGTCATGGTCAGAAGAACGGAAAGCATTAGGACTGTATAAACTTTCTACCTGTCCTGGGGATTTAAAGTTAGTGTTGTAGTCTAAAACGTTGGGTTCATCGGCGTTGATGTGCCATTTGGCAGCACCAGTAATTTGCTCTGCTAAACTTTCATTAGCTAGGGCATGATCTAAGGAACCCCATTGACCGTTAAACACAAAGGAATAACTGCTATTGGATACTAGGTTTTGATATCCAGCTGTTTCCAAAACTCTAATGGGGTCTTCTTTGGCGTAGGCGTTGATGTCTCCCATAATTAGGTAATCAGGGTCATTGATACCTGTGGGATTAGTGGCTAACCAGGCGATTAAGTCTTGAGAAGCACGAGTTCGATTCCCATTAGAAAAACCTTGACCATCGCCGATGTCCGCATCACCGGGACCGCCAGCACTGGAACCTTTGGATTTAAAGTGGTTGACTACGGCGGTAAATTCTTCACCACTAGAGTTTTCTTGGAATGTCTGCGCTAGGGGTTTGCGGTTATTGTCGTCAAATGCTCCTTGACCAAAACCATCGGGAACTGTAGCAGCTATACCAACAGGGGTAACGCTACCGGGTTTGTAGATAAAACCTACTGCGATCGCATCACTACCCAATTGGGGCCAACCTGGATCAATTAAAGCATAAGTCCCCGCCCCAGCCACAGCATTCAAGCCGTTAACTAAATCCTGAATTGCACTGTTAGGACCGTAACCATCATTTTCTATTTCGATTAATCCCAGGACATCTACATCCATACCCAGAATCGCTTGGATAATTTTATCCCGTTGGCGATTAAATTCAACTAAGTTATCAGCACCTCTGGCAGTGGGGAAACCGCCACCTAAACCGTCGCCGTTAAAGTAGTTAAGGACGTTGAAGCTGGCAACTTTCAATCTACCACCCACATCTGGCGCTGTCTCTGGACGTAAATTACTGGCTATAAAGTCAATGGGATCTACAGGCTGAATCCGATAATCACCAAAACGGGCATCTAAGACACCAGACAGTCCCATCACTGTGTCACCACCGCGCAGAGTATTTGCTGCACTCAAAGGTTCACCACCGCGACCGTGAATAATGGGGTCGGGGTTTTGAATACCTTGGCCATCATCAAGAATAATTCGGCGTAAGGCGATCTCTTGTTGATAAGCGGCGTTACCACTAATACTGGGGGCGTTGAATTGGGTATATTGCTCTAATCTGCCATCGGTTCCCGGTTGGTTACTCGCACCATCTGAGGATAGGACAACTTCCCCAAATCGCCCTAACTGGAAATGTTCTGTCACCGTCATGGTTTGGGGTATATTTACCCGCATTCCCTCGAAGGCTTCCAGGTCGCCCATATTCACTAAGGGGAAGGTGAGAACTGTGGCTGTGGGTAAGGGGTTATCGGCACTGACTATAGTGACATCAGTGAGGTTTCTTAACTGGGTCAGGCTGCTAGTCATGCCATTACCAGTACCAGTAAATTCGCTCACTTGACCAGTAATTCGTACTTGGTCGCCAACTTTCACATCTACCCCGAAGTTGTCATCAAAGACAAAGATGCCTTCTGAGGTTAAAGGATTATTATCTGCATCTGCATCTTCTTCTTGGACGTAGAAACCACGGAGATTTTGAGTGTCACCTACAGCTTGGAAATCTCCTACTACAATGCCTTCGATGGTTTTAAATTCACCGATGAAATTAGCGATCGCACCAGTACCCTGAATCTCATGAATCTTGGTAATTTCAGTGACTACATTATTGTCTGTAATTGTCGCAATAATTGAGGGAATATTAATTCCTGCGTAACTACTATCGCTACTATTCGCCACATGGCTAATGTTGCTAAAATGAGTGCCTTCTACAACATCATCATTTACGGCAATCACTGTTACAGTTTGGGCAATATTCCAGTTTTCTGGTGTAAAAATGAGTGTATTGGGGGTAGTTGTAGACTGAGTATCTGTGTTAATAGCAACTGTGACATCTGCTGAAGGTTGAGTATTCAATACTAAGGTGTAAGTATCTGTTTCACCCCCCTCTGTGACATTGGTACTACCATCAGACTCAATTAAGGTGACACCGGGTAAGGCAGTTGTGGAAACCTGGACATTATCAATTGCCAAACCATGATCACCACCGGGGTTGTCTATATCTGTCCAACGTAACCAAATTTCTTCTCCAGGTGCTAGAGATAAACCTGTGAGGGTGTCAGAAATACTGACTCTGTTCTCGCTAACATTGCCATTTAAAGCACCTGCGGAACTAGTAGCAATTGGTCCAACAAAGTCCAGAGAATTAACATCAGTCCAACTACCAGAAGTCAGGTCAGTAGCACCAATTTGATAGGCAAAGTCTAGTTGATGCTGGGTAGTATTGCCTCCGTTGCGCCATTGTTCGCCAATGTAACTAACTCCCAAAGTGTTGATGGTATCGTTAGTATCGTTAAAGAACCGCGCTCCATAGAAAATAGTCCCGGTCCCACCAGAACCCACTGAACCCAAGGCTCTATCGGTGTCTGCTGCTAGACCAAAACTGTAGAGATTGCCACCGTTATTACTACCAGTACCAGCAACAATTGTGGCACGAGTCGCGTACCAACCGGGGATGGTTTCTGTATCTACCCAAGGTGAGTTACCAGAACTAATTAAGGTATCGAAGTCTTGGAAGTAAGGGTTACTCAGGGAAATTACACCTGGTGGGATAGTGCTAAATTCTGCTCCCAAGGTAATGACATCGCTGCGGAATTTCTGGAAGTTGTCTCGTGCTAAATCTTTGGAGGCTGTGCCGTTTTCGTACCAGACAGTATCACCGTTATCTATTAACACCTGAATTTGGCTAGTACCAGTCAGGGCATCAGGCACTTCCACAATGGTTTCAAAACTACCCCCGGTATTTAATGCTGTCAAATCTGCTGTCCGTAATACAGGAGCATCGGCGGCGTTACCATTCCAAGTGTAGAGGCGGAAGTCATTGGGCGGGATTCCTGTGTCACCACCTGTTGGCCCGGCAATAATAATGTACTGGTTATTACTATTACGCTCAATACTGCGAATGGCTCGACCGCCTAAGTCTAGGAAAATGGGAGCGTCGAAGGTTGCAGATCCGGTAGTACCGCCTGTGTTATTCAGAATGCTAGTAAAATTAGTTACTGGAATAATAAGGGCTTGGTTCCGGTCGGGGATGGGGAGAATGGGCGCACGAAAGGCAACGTAGGCTGTGTTACCATCGGGGGCAACTGTCAAACCTTCGATATTAAAACCGTTGGGAGCGGTGGGGGAAACACCATTAGCAGCACTGGCGGCTATTCCCAGAAAGCCAGCACCTAAACCATGACCGTTACTGTTATCCCAAGCAATCAGGTCATCTTCTAAAAATCTGTAGTATCCCTGGAAAGTCAGGGTAGCATTGGCTCCTGTGCCAGAAATTTCTGTGGCAAAAATCCGCTCGCGGTTGGGAGCATCCTGGTTGCTTGTATTGTTACCGTGGGAACCTATCCAGTAAATGATGTCGCCAATTCTGGTTGAGCCTTCAATGTCGATTTCGCTGGAACCGGATAAGCCCAACATGGAGGTGAAGTCAAAGGCGGCTAATGGTAAACCGGAGTTGTTGCGATCGTATAGCCGAATTGTTTGGTCTTCATCGTCAGCGACAAACATATAATTGGCATCAATGGCGATCGCAGTTGATGCGTCACTCGTACCTGTTAAAAAGCGGCTGGTGCTTGGTGTTGCTGTCCCGGCTGAGGCGGCATAGTTAATGATGTAAGAATTGCTGAGTGTACCGTCATTAACTGTCACCGTGATATTTGCCAAACCCACACCGACAGGATCAATCTTGAGATTGCGTGCTGCACCAGTGCCAGAAAGGGTGAGATTAGCATCAGGGACAACGGCCTGATTACTACTGGTGACTGTAACTGTCAGGTCGCCAAGGGGTGTATCAGGGTCACTCAAGGTGAAATCAATCCCCAATGTTTTTGCTGGGTCTGTAGGATCATTAATGACACCACTAATAGCACCAGCACCTGTAAGTGCTAGGGGAACAGCTAAGTTTTCTCCGTCTAGGAAATCAGTGGTGCTGGGATTAACTTCAATTCTGGGTGCGCCAACTGTTTCTACAGGGTTAGGAATGTAAGTCCCTGGGTTCCCAATAGCACCATCTATTGATTGGGAGGAATTTTGTCCATCGTTAATCGCTGAAAGCTGCCAATCGCTATTGATTTCAAAGGATGCAAGATTTTCTAAAGTTGTCCAGGCGCTAATCCCCTGGGTGCGAACTGTGCCGGGAAAGACTGTATCTCCGTAGGTGAGGCGATCAATCAGTTGGTTGTTGTTGTCGTACAGGTTAATCTCATCGGCGCGTCCCAAACCTGGACTGGAATTGCCGATAATTTTCACCGAGTCGCTGAGATTCCATGATGCACGGAATGCATCGGCTGTAGTCTCTGTTAAGATGACTGATTCTCCTGGCTGAACAATACCAAATCCACTGAGGTTAAATAAACCAGCAGTGCGCGCGCTGTCAGCAAAACTCCAACCAGTAAAGTCTACTGCTGTGGTGCCGAGGTTGGTAAATTCGACAAACTCCCCATTACCACCAGCATACATATACTCGGTGATTTGGATGTTGACGTTGGTGTTGGCGGGTGCGTCGTTGTCGGTAACGTTTACTGTGATGCCTGCGATCGCCACCCCATTATAATTAACATCGCTACTGCTGACATTATGAGCGATCGCACCTGTGTGTGTACCCTCAACTAAATCATCATCAACAGCAGCCACAGTCACAGTTTGGGCTACATTCCAGTTATCGGGAGTGAAAACCAAAGTTGGTGAATCGGTTGTCACCTGATCATCTACGGTGATCTCGATGGTGACATCGGCTGTGGGCTGAGTCTTTAAAACTATGATGTAGCTATCTGTAGCCCCACCTTCACTTACATCGGTGCTACCACCAGATTCTGTAATAACTATCCCAGGTATCGGTGTGATGTTGACGTTATAAAAGCCTGGATTACCAATATCACCACCAGTAGAAGCTAAAGAGTTTTGAGCATCACCGACAGTAGAAAGTATCCAATCAGGATTAATATTGATAGCATCTAGATTTGCTGGGTCAGTCCAGCCACTGATAGCCTGGGTGCGAATTGTCCCCGGAAAGGTTTGATCTCCATAAGTGAGGCGGTCTATCAGTTCACCATTTTGATCGTACAGATTAATTTCATCAGCCCGTCCCAGATTGCGGGTTAATTCCCCAATCACCTTGACTGAATCAGACAATCCCCAGGCTGCACGGAAATCTGCTGCACTAGCTTCTGCCAGGATAACTGATTCTCCAGGTTGGACAATGCCGAAAGCACTTAAATCAACAGTACCAGGAGTGCGACCACTATCATCGTAACTCCAGCCAGTGAAATCTACTGCGGTAGTCCCAAGGTTGGTAAACTCCATAAATTCATCATTAGCACCTTGGTACATAAACTCGGTGATTTGGATATTGGGGGCTGAATTACTATCACCAGCAACAGTTACAGCCGTAATCCAGTTTGATGAATCTAAAGGACCAGTATCATTTCTGACCCAATTATCTGTGTTAGCGATCGCCGCTAATAATTCTGCCTTAGTGCCTGTGGTGGGTCCGTTGTAATAACCATTATCGAAATTTCCGGCATAAAATGCTGTCCCGTCTTCTACAGCCAGACCTGGAGGAATATTACTAGTGTTCGTGCTATTGCTACCGCTTTCTAACCAGTTGGTTGCAGTGGCAAAATGTGCGCCGTAAATGAATGTGGGATCTGCTACCGTACCTGTGAAAATAAATATCTGGTCGCCGCCTGCTGCTAAATTTAAAGCAGATCCCGTAGCATTCCCTAAACTCCAAGTATTATCTACTAAACCGTTCCAGCGAATGACTGTCCCAGCAGCAACAGTTTCTGTGTGAGTCCAAGTTAAAGGGCCACCACCAGCCGCATCCAGGTGTTCACTTAAACGGAAACCATTATTCTGCCAAGATGAATCTGTAAAATTGATCAGGGTATCCGCAGGAATATCAACCAGAGTTACCCAAGCAAAATCATCGTTTCCATCGGCATTATAAGCTGCTAAAGCAATATCACCTTGTGTCAAAACCATAAATTCTTTCCCAGTTGTATACAGAAAAAATCAGAAAACATTCACAAAACCGACGCAAAAAGATTAAATCCCCAAACTACCTTTCCTTAACTCTTCTGACTCTCTGCGTCTCTGCGTGAACCAAATATTTTGATTCACCCAAGCGCGTCAGCCCTAATTACATCCCGGCGATACTCAAATTAACGCGGACAATCATGTCGTTGTAATCCAAGTCACCACCTCCTGGTAAATCTTCAAAGCCAAAAGTGTTGTCACCGAGTAAGCGGATATGATCAACCCCACCAGGATTTGCACCCAGATAAGGAACGTAAACTTCGCTGGTTTGACCGTTGAGAACCTGGTCTACAGTACCGTTGCTAATAATGAAAGGAGCAAAGATGTTTCCTCCGGTAAACTGTCCTGTAAAATTGGCAGTTCCTTGGTTGGCTACTCTCAAATCAATTCCCGCAACTCTCCCCCTCACTGCGGCCTGCACATAACCTGCTTGTCCAGGGAGAATGTCAGCATTACCATCACCATTGACATCAATACCGCCTTCGGGATTTACAACTTGATAAAATCCCACAAAGTTATCAAAAGCGGCTTCTCGATTCACTGTAAACTCTGCTTGCACTTGTAAACCGTCTAAACCCCGCAGGTCTATGAGTTCTCGTTCTTGCTGTCCTTGGAGTCTTGTACCCAAGGTTTTAGTTTCATTGGTGTTGGCGACGGTGACAATTAAGTTATTGAAGTTGGAGTTATTTTGTTGGTCACGCCAAGCAATTTGGAAATTACCGTTGTCTAAATCACTGACTTGTGCAGCATTACCGTTGTTCGTGCCAAAGAAGACGTTAGCATTGTCTCCGGCCAGGACAGCATCGGTTGTGGAATTTTCCACTAAGTAAAAGACTAAACGCGAATTGTTATTCAACCCTGTGAGGATGCGGGAAAGTTCGCTGGGGTCATAACCATTGGGATTATTGGCGATCGCCGAAAATACAACTTGTCCCCGGTTTAATGCTGCTTGCAGATATCCCTGTTCTCCTGGCGCAATCCCATTGACGCGGTTTTCTTGGTCATCAACCACAAACACACCAATTTCATTGACGCGATCGCTGTTAACTGCATCAATTGTCACCCTCAGATTGCCATTACTCTCAACAGTCAAACTATTATCAGCATTGCGACTGGTTTCACCGGCTGAGAGGTTAATAGTTCTGGGTTGATCTGGTCGGAAACCTTGATCAGCAATACTAAAACGGTTTTCCCCAAACACTGCTGTCATATACTCAGCAAAGGCATCCTGTTCTGAACCTGCGGGGGCAAAATCAAACACTCCCTGTGGCAAATCCAAAGGTGCATCTATCACACCATTGCCATTCACATCAGTAGTTTCACCCCGTAAATCTACCCGATTCGCTAAAGCGGCGTTATCTTGGACAAACTTGGGGAAAGGATAGCCATCACCACCTAAACCCGGTGCTGCTGCTGAAATTGCTGTCCCTGCCAAAAAGTTTAATGTCACCATGCGGAAGGTGCGATTAGCATCACCCACTAACTGACCATTTCGCACCACCACATCTAAAGGTGAACCATCTTCATTCACCACAGTTAAATCCTGGATGCGTTCCCCTGCTTGAGTGACATTACCGTTGTTATCAAAGGCGATCGCCCTTTGTGTCGGGTCAAAACTAAAGTTAATCCCACTGACTTGGGGAAACTGTCCCGGTGTCCGTCCTGGGGCTGTGGAGGCTACCCCATGTTCTAACAACAACTTTAATTGCTCGGCAGTCACAGTAATTAAACTGAGACTATTATTAAATCGCAGAGAATTTTCTACATCTAATTGCGAAATATCTCCAACTTCTTTATTTGGTGCTAAAGCACTAGGTTGAGTTGGTAATCTAGCCGCACCAGAGGCATCAACAGCACCACCAGAACCGTCAATTGCGCCGATATTATCCCGAATCCCACCACCATTTTTTAAAGAAATAACTACCGTGGGGTCAACTTGCTGTGCTTGCCATAAATTCGCATCTGCGGTTAAATTACCAAAGTTAGTTTCTCTAGTCCGGACATCATTCCGCGTACCATTGAGAAACACGCTGGCTTTACCAACAATCAAGTTATCCTTGCTAGCGATCACATTCCGAATACTCGTAGTGATATCTACTATTTTTTGATGTTCAGTATTGGCATCAGCAGTGGTAAATTCAGTAATATCACTGGCAGCATCAAAATCAATTAGACCATAAACCCGATCCACACCTGCCTGATTAGTAGCGTAAGCGCCATTAATCAAGGGGTCAAGAGAATCCAGTTCAATAATGCCATTTTCGTCAAAAGTTGCCACCAACCGCCCGACATACTGATAATTAGCCTCTGTATTCACCACTAAAATCGGTTGACTATCCGCCGCAGTTCTGACAATGGGGTAAATATCCCCTGCTGTGTCCCCAGCGCGCAAAATATCATTATCATCAGCCAAAATAGTGTGGGAACCACCTGCAACAATTACATCTACATCCCTCAGTCGGGGTGCAAGTTGGTCTACATCAATATCTAACTGCTGTAAGTGTGTGAGTAGGACAATTTTATTAATCCCCTGGGCTGTTAAAATCTCAACTTGGCTTTGAATAATTGCCGCTAAAGTTTCATAATCTACAGAGTTTTCCGGTGAAATACCCAACCGCCCAGGGCTAGAAATCACTGGTAATAAAGGTGTAGTCGCTCCCACAATCCCAATTACTTGGTCATCTTCTGTATCTAAAATGCCATCATTTCCCGGTAGGGTAATAACTGTACTTTTAGCAATTTTCTGGGTAATAGTGCTGGCTTCGGCTGTATCTTGATTTTCTGCTAAATCCGAGGATGCGATCGCACCATCAGGATTAGTTACCGGGTCAAATATCTCAGGACTAAAGTCTATATTGGCGCTGAGGTAAGGAAAATTAGTTCCCGGATTTCCCCCACCCACGCGGAGAATATCACGAACTTGTCTTACACCCAAATCAAACTCATGGTTCCCTAAAACAGAAGCCTGAATACCCAGAGCATTCAGAATACCAATATCACCCCGGCCAATCACCGGAGCTGAAGAAGCACCCAAACCGCCCACACCATTCAAGCTAGTATCACTAGAAGCATTCAAAAATACTCCCGGAATAAAATTATCCCCGGAAGAGAGAGTTAAAGTATTAGCTAGTACAGTTTCTGACACTCCAAAAGTATCTGTATCCGTATTAGTCCGCAAACGATTGATAACTGCCGAAAACTTGACCGCATCAGAAGTCTGAGGAGTAGTTCCAGCAGCATCAATGCCACCTTCAAAGTCCGAAGCATGAAGTATTTGGAGTGTAAATGTCATATTTCTGGGATATAAAACAACTTGAACCGCGAATATTTACTTAAGTCACCAAACCTCAAAATAAATCCGAGTATGCAATTGCCAGAAAAGCATACTTAGTCATTAGTATTAATTTGTCTATAATGCTCTCACGTTATATTACTTAGATTAAGAAATAGCTAGGATTAGGTTAAATTCAGAAATATTTGCACTGATTGGGGACTGGGGATTGGGTATTGGGGATTGGGTATTGGGGATTGGGTACTGAATACTGGCTACTGAATACTGGAAATTAGGTATTGAGAAGTAACAATTTTTCCCCCCTGCTCCCCTGCTTCTTCCCCCCACACTCCCCACACTTCCCACACTCCCCACTCACCGAAGACAGATATCAAACTCACCACAAGTGGTAATTAACTCTCCTCACTTCTCTTTCCCCTGAACGATGTTTATCATCTCCAGATTTTGCAGAATTTATACATTAGGTTCCGTTAAGGATGGAAAACAATGCGTACAATCAATATTGGTTTGACAGAAGAGCAGCGTCAAGGTGTGATGAATTTGTTGAATCAAGATTTAGCAGATGCCTACGTTTTAATCGTAAAAACCAAGAAGTACCATTGGGATGTTGTTGGCCCTCAATTCCGGAGTTTGCATGAACTGTGGGAAGAACAATACGAAAAGTTGACTGAAAACATTGATGCTTTAGCAGAAAGGATTCGCGCCTTGGGTGGTTTCCCAGTAGGTACAATGGAGGGATTTCTGAAGCTGGCTACCCTGAAAGAACATAGCGGTGAGGTTCCCTCAGCCACAGGAATGGTAGCTCAACTAGGAGAAGACCACGAGCTGGTAATTCGCAATTTGCGCGATCATGTCGATCAGTGCAGTGAAAAGTTTCATGATGAGGGAACTGCTGACTTTTTAACTGGACTGATGGAAGAGCATGAAGATATGGCTTGGATGTTGCGATCATTCATTGAAGGCGAATCTGTAGAACCTAGCGGTGTACAACCAGCTAAAGCAACTAAAACCCCTGTAGGTGTGTAGTCATAAACCCAGATAGGGAGTGGGGAGTAGGGAGTAGGGTAAAAGCTTTGAGGGGTCTAACTTTTATGATCAGTTTATGTCCTAACGTCCTTGTCCCCCCCCTCAAATCAAAGTCAATCTTCCTAGATTCGCTTATGCAATTTTTTTATTTCTCAAACAAATTTTAAGGAGTGTTCCAGTGTCAGAAGTTTATCAAGCAGAACGTACCATATCAGCCGTATTTAAAGAAGAAAAGCAAATTGATCAAGTGATTCGACGTTTGCTAGATAGGGGCGTACCTAGAGATCACATTTCCATTATGGGTAAAGACTTCCAATCAGAAACGCGCATTTCTGGTTTTATTACTAAGAAAGATGTGATTTTAGGAGGCTTAAGAACAGGAGCCATATTTGGTTCTTTGTTTGGTTCTTTTCTCAGTTTGCTGACTGGTGTGGGTGTGCTGTTCATTCCCTTTGTCGGACCCATTGTCGCAGCAGGTCCCATTGGTGCGTTGTTGCTAGGTGCTGCTAGTGGTGCGATCGCCGGTAGCGCTGGCGCTGGATTAGTATCGGCTTTAACGGCGTGGGGAATGCCTGAAGATCAAGCCACAATTTATCAAACACGCTTACAAGCTGGTGAGTTTATTTTAATGGCAGAAGTACCGAGCGATCGCCTGGGAGAATTTAAATTGCTGCTGGAAAGTTGTCGGGGTGAAGAAATTCACACAACTGATACCACATTTACCCATCCTTGTTCCGGCCCATGTAACAGCCCAGAGGATTTATCTGTTGAGGTTCGCTGTCATCTTTCTGAAGCTGCTCAACGGACATTTATGGATAAATATAACACCACCTTAGATCAGACAAGTGACGAGTTCGCATCCGAACAGGCAGCTTGGGAAGCTGTACGTCAGGAGTTTGACGAAGATGAAAACGGTGTTTGGTCAAAAGCTAAAGTGAATGTTTACTAGGGAGTAGGGAGTAGGGAGTAGGGAGTAGGGAGTAGGGAGTGGGGTGGAGCGAAAAAACACCATCAAAAAGGTTTTCCAGCCCTAAAAACCGAATTTAACTGTAAATCCAGTTCCCCTCCTCGCTTGCGGGGAGGGGTTAGGGTGGGGCTTCATAATACAAAAAATTATAGTTTGAATTGACATAACAAAACCCAAAATCATCTCTGCGGTGGATGACAAAATCTTAAATATACGCTGGATTCTCAGGCGGGATGTATCCCGTGATAGATAGAAAAACTAAATATTGAATGATAATCTATGTAATAGTTAATAAATGGGAGACTAATATGAGCATCGAAAAAAGAGTAGAAGCTACCGCCAAAAATATTGAAGGTAAGCTACAAGAAGTAGTGGGTGAAGTCACAGGGAACCCACAAGATAAAGCCGCAGGTAAGGCTAAACAGGATGAATCTAAAGTTATTCACACCACGGAAAATATTAAAGATAAAATCAAGGAAATTATAGACTAATTTAAAGTCTTATTCCTCATGATCTCCGTTATCACTCCACTTTTAGGTAAGAGTGGAGTAATTTGTGCTAAGAGGAGGTTGTTTGAAAAGTGATGATTGTATCAACAAATATTGTTTTACCCCTCCCTAACCCTCCCCTTGGAAAGGAGAGGGAACTGGATTTTCTTGTTTCTCCCCTTGGTAATTGGGGATTAAGAGGGGTAAAAATGTGATAAAGTTTACCTCTAAAAAATCCTTCTTTTCATGACTCATAATTAAAGTAGGTTGGGTTGAGGCTGAGGAAAATCCAATATCCTAGACAAATTTTGGTTTCACGTTTTTCAACACAACCTAAATAAATACATTAGATTAAAAGTATTCATGCAATCTGTTGTAATTTATCCCTGAAGATAACTCTATGGCTAATTTCTGACTAACGAGTGGTACTACCAGTTATCAACCCCCATAAAAAGATAGCAATGATTGCACCAATAACAGCAATAATCAAACCGGGAATACTCAAAGCTGTCGTAGTTAGTTGTAATGTTCCTGTTTCTAGGAGAGTGACAATAGTTCCTCCAATTAAAGCCCCCACAATACCTAAAATCATAGTTGTGATGATTCCGCCACCTTGACGACCAGGGTAAACAGCTTTAGCGATCGCGCCAGCAATCAAACCCAGAATTATCCAAGCAATTAGGTTCATGATTTTAATTATTAATAGGTTCATCCATAATTTATTAATTCCTATCTGTTTTTACTTCTACCAGAAGAAATAGGTATTAATCAGCAAGGTTATATGATGTTAATGATGATATTTTTTACCATAAATATAGCAAAAATCGAAGTTAAAATGCTGAACCCTGAGTTAGTTAACTATTTTTAAAGTGTTATGGCACTACGCATACAGGTTAAAACATAAACTGATTATAAAAGTCAGATAACGAAACACTTTTACCCCACTCCACACTCCCTACTCCCCACTCCCCAGCTATACTTCTAAGATAATCTAGGATTTATATTTTTTTGAAGAAGTGAAATTTGCGATACTTTTTTATGACTAAACTAGGACTTATGATATGTCACTAATCATTGACTGATTTGTACTAGATTTTGCAGTTTTTTCCAAATTATATTTCTTGGGATATAATACTAACAAAATCATGACAATTTTATACAACAATTCGGGCATAAGTGTTATGAATCAAGCATTCAAAGTGGTAAAACTCAGTGGAATTATTAATACTAGTAATTCGGAAGAACTAAGACAAAATATTACTCATCTTCAAGTAACTGGGGCAAAAACTGTTTTAGTTGATTGTGAAGATGTTTCTTTTATGGATAGTTCTGCTTTGGGGGCTTTGGTATTAGCCTTTAAAACTTTGCGAGCGGGAGATATCAGGATGGTTTTATGTTCTATTAATGAACAAGTGAGGATATTATTTGAATTAACGGGTATGGATAAAGTTTTTGAAATATTTTCCAATCAAGAAGAATTTCATCAGACTTTACTGTCAAAAAAGTAATTAATCAAACTTAACTTGCAAGATTGATAAGTCGTCATCAAAAGCCTCTTTGGAGTTCAAAGCAGTGAGATAATTCAATACCTGATCTAGTTGGCGATCAATAGTATTTTGTAAACTAACAAGTATTTGAATAAAAGCTTCTAAACTCCAAAGTGTGCCATCTGATTTTGTGATTTCGTAAGCACCATCACTAAAAATATAGAGACTACTAAAGTTTTTAATATGACAAGACTTGTCAACATATTGAGCGTCTGGGAACATCCCCACTGGCATTCCTGGTGTTTTTAGGAGTTGAATATCAATGTTATTGGAAGATTTACCTGATAGTAAGATAGCTGGTGGATGACCAGCACTAGCATAAATTAACTGGCGATTAACTCGATTATAAACTCCATACCAAATAGTAAAATATTTGTCATTCTGATAATTCATCTGGAAGGTTTGATTTAAGGCGTTGAGTACAGCACTGGGCTGGTAGTAATTCAAACCTTTTAAGGCACGAGAACGTAACAAATTGAGAACGGAAATTGAGGGGAGAGCGGCTTTTAGTCCATGTCCTGCTGCATCTAGTAAGTATATCGCCAAATAGTTGGAATCGAGCCAGTAGTAATCGAAACAATCGCCCCCCAGTTGTCGAGAAGGAATGAAGCGAGAATTGATGCTGAAGGGTTCGCTGCTGGGTAAGGGTAGAAGCGATCGCATATATTCTGCTGCTTCTGTCAGTTCTGCTTCTAAAAGTCGTTTTTGAGTGTGTAAATCCTTACTTAACTGATGTAGGCGCAATCCGGCTCTGACTCTGGCTTTGAGTTCATTCTGTTCAATGGGTTTAGAGATAAAATCATCTGCACCAGCATCTAATCCTTTGACGCGATCGGCGATGGAATCTAGGGATGTGAGAAAAATAAAGAAAGTAGTAGACAATTTTGGGTCTGTTTTCATCAATTTACAGACTTCTAACCCATTCAATCCTGGCATAATCCAATCACAAATTACTAATGCGGGTTGGTATGCGATCGCCTGAGCAATTCCCTCGGCTCCATTACTCGCAGCAACTACCTGATAGCCCTGCTTTTCTAACATTCTTTTCAGGAGCGTTCGTATAGAAATATCATCATCAATTACCAGGATTTGAAACATATAAAATGCAAATTTAAAATTAATAAAAAATTAAAATTATCAATTCAGAAATATTCCTATGAGATTTTCTCATCTAGGATCAATGATATAGCAATTCCCACAGTAATAATTAAACGTAGATGGATGCAGATGAACGCAGATAATTTTCTACTTTATTGGACTAGGAAATGATATATCCATTAACCATAATCATTTCCCCACAGCAGTCATGAGAATTATGGGGGTGACAAGGGATTTATCCAGAGGAGAATAGCCCGTTTTAATTCGTTTAAATCTCGGTACATTTCTTGTCTAAACCATTGGCCTAAAGCGTCTAAGGGGGTAAATGAGCCTCCTGGTTGCCATTTGATATCTTGACCTAATGGTGTGGTGTGAGTACCTGTTAAAGTTTGTATTGTCACCATATCCGCAAAGCGTGCTTGTAAGATTTTAGTTAAAGGTGCTGATTGATCAATAGTATCCTTACTAAATTTTATTAATAAGTTGCGGCGGATATTGTAACTTTCATGTATGATTTGGTTGGTTTCTAAGGGTGAAGGTCTAAACTCAACCATAAAAGTACTATTCAATTGTTCTACTAAAGGGATAGCTTCTTTGGCGGCATAATTGTTGAAGGAAATTAAAATATTTCCGGCACGTTCTACAGGTAGAAGACTGCCAATCAGTAAGTGCAGTTTACAACCCATGCTATGCCCTAATCCATAAGTGGGCAGATAAATCTGGCGGAATGTCCCAGAGTCTTCTAATCGTTGTAGGGTGCGTTCAAAGTTCAGTAGTACAGTTTTAGCGATCGCCACATGATCTAAGGTATTAACAAATGGTGTAGCAATAATTACATACCCTTTGTTAGCCAGTTGTTCCAGTAACCAACGATAGGTGAGATGGGGTGCAGTGGCCACAAATGCACCGCCCAAAAAATGGATGATCCCAATGGGTTTGGGTGGAATCAGTACCCAGTTACCTCTAATTTCTTTCCAATCCATACCTGTAGGCGATCGCTAAATTCACACCTCTTTATGTTAGACCTTTGATCGTACTCCTGGGTGGCTTCAGGAAAAAAGTCATCACATTGCTTTTAGCCTTGGGTTTGCAGCCTTTTCATTTCTAGTTGCACATCTAAAGCAATTTGCAATGCTTCATTGAGCAATCTACCATGCTCCGTAGCTTCTTCTGTAACTTGCATCGCCGTTAAAGTTGCTAAATTATTGGTAAATAACTCTGTATTACTGAGAATAAAACTTTTATTTTCCCTTAAAATTCTTTCTGTTTTCAAAGCCCTAACTAAATCATTTTTTGTCAGCTTCAGCGCTGCAATAACTTTTGCTCTTTCTTGAATAACTACACCGGGATTTCCAGCATCTTCTATTTGATCATTGATATCAATTGCCTTAATTACAGAATTATATCTATCCACATCACGTAAAAGTATTTCTAAAGAATTTGTCATATTCTTATGGAGATTTTTCAGATTTTTCCGCCAGAATAAATACAAAATAATTTGTGTAACACCGCTACCCCAAGAGCCTAAAATAATTAACAATAACCAACTAGGAATTGTAATCCAAGTAGCGAACAACCTAATAATGATATCAAAGAGCAAATAACTAAAAACCAAGATAGAACAACTAATAAAAACTACAGTTGCTCCCTCAGAACCCTTAAGTTTATTTATAATCCTGCGACCAATTTTCCTGATAGGGTTGCTCAGAATAATTAACTCATCTTTAACAGGTAAATTAGTCAATTTTCGTAACTCTTTTTGACTAATATCTAAAGAATGTAAATCATCACGCACAGCCTTCGTCATCCCCACAAGACTAATTATTTATTACAATATAGCAATCAAATTTGTTCATGGCTCGTTTCCGAGGAATTTTTACCATGTTTTCATAGAAATAATTGCTACAAAAAAGATTTTAAAGTAGGATTTGATACGGATTTTACAAATTAATTAGTCATATTTGCAGAGAAAACCCTATTTGTAAATATTACACATAATTGCAAAAACCCTCATACAAGGATTTTTATTTTCTAGCACAGTTACCTGTAATTTGACACTCTAGCTAAAGTATAGAACTGTCGAACATGAAGACAGAGATAAAAAAGTCCATCATAAAAATTAATACCCAAGTAGTGACAACTGCCGTTGTTGCTGATTCTCCCACTTCCTTTGCACCGCCTTTGGTAGTTAGTCCCCAACTACAGCCATTGATAGCCACAATAGCGCCAAAAATCAGACCCTTAACCAAAATCATATTTAAATCCGATGGTTGCAAAAAAGTTCGCACAGATTCTAAAAATGCTTCGGGATCGATATTATAAAATTTTGATGCAGCAAAAACCCCGCCAGTTATGCCGACAACTAAGGCAAAAACCATCATAATTGGCATCATTAAAACACAAGCAATGACTCTAGGAAGTACCAAATAATCAATGGGATTTGTTTTCAGCATATAAAGTGCATCGATTTGTTCTGTAACTCGCATAGCACCTATTTCGGCTGCAAAAGCCGAACCTACCTGTCCCGCAATAATACTAGCTGTCAAAATTGGTGCTAACTCTCGGCAAAAAGCCAATGCAAAAGCACCTCCTACGGCATCTACTGCACCAAATCTGACTAATTCTCTAGCAGTTTGAATGGTAAAAATCATACCTGCAAACCCACTCACAAGGAGAACGGGAAAAACAGAACCGGGGCCAGCAGTCACCATGTGGGACAAAATTTTCCGGTAGTAAGTTTTTCCTTGGAGTAAATGCAGTAGAACTTGACCAAAAAGTAACACTGCGGCCAAGCAGCGTACAATCCATAATTGATCTAATTTTTTTTTTGTTTGCATTACTGCATATCAAGATGTGATAAACATTGAAAGACGTTTAGCTGGTTCTGAAAGTTCAGTAAGTATAAACTGATCCTCTTGATGAAAATGCAATTGTTGCTTTTAATTAAGGAATTTACCAGTGGATCAGGATAAAAAGGGAATAGCCGCAGATAGAGAAAACAAAAGCGATCGCCACTGAAAAAATTACCACATCCCGCACAAGAAATAAAATCCAATCTTTTCTCAGTTCCTGTCTAAACTTGAGTTCCCGTAGCTTTATATCCAGTTCCGCTTCTGCTTGTGATTGCAGGTTTACTGGTGATATAACTGGTTTTTTATCTCCATCCATATTTCTTTAACCATAATTTTCCTTGCATATTGCCATTTTTACCAAAAGAAATCCTACCCCTTCCCTAAATCCCCCAAGTCTGGGGGACTTTAAAGATTATTCCCTATCTTAGAGGATGTTTTAAAAGTTTTGGGCGAATATAATTCGCTACTACACAAACGAAGTCCGCCTGCGCGGACTAACAAGAAACTGAGGATTTTCAACCCACGTAGGTGGGTTTACCCTGTGTAGCCGCGACTTCTAGTCGCCAGGGCTAGTTGTTAATTGTTATTGATTTTAGCGGTGATTTTATCTAATAAATGACTAATTTTTTCCGCCCTTTGAGGTTGTCGCTGTTTTTGCAATAAGGCTTGTGCTTGTTGCAGATTAGTTTTGGCTTTTTCGGGCTGATTTTGTTCTATGAAAATGTTGGCTAAACGCAAGTAAGCATCTGGATTTTTGGGACTGCTTGCAATGACTTCTTGGTATAGTTCTGTTGCTTCCTCTACTTTACCTTTGTCTTTAACAATATCTCCCAATAACAAGCGGACGACATCATTAGTAGAGTTGAGAGAAATCACTTTCCGAAAAGCGGCTTCTGCGCCTTGATAGTCTTTTTGTTCATAAAGTTTTACCCCTAGTTGGAAGGAGTTGGAGGTATTCAAAGTTTTCCAAGAGAAATAACCAAGGATCATGAGGGCGATCGCCACTGGAATAATGGCGAAAGTATCCGTTGTTTTCAAATTTTCCAACATAGTTTTATCCTAAAATACAGGCAATGGGGAACATAATGTATTCGAGAAAAAAGAGTTTCCAAATAAATTGATAAAATTGGGCGATCGCACTCTTATCTTCTAAGTCTACTGACAAACTTCGCATCCACATTCCAGCTAAAATTACTAGATGAGTAATCACTAAAAATGCTGGGTTAATATCAGCAAAACGCAGCACCCCAATTAGAATCATTCCTAAATAACAAAGAGTCAACACCCACAGCGCCAAATTAAATACTGCTTGGGGACCGAGTTGAATGGTAAAAGTAGTGATATTGTAAAGGCGATCGCCTTCCATATCGGGGATATCTTTAAAGATGGCGATCGCAAAGGTAAACACCAAAATAAAGACGGTTAAAATCCACACCGCCGGAGGAATAGTCGGAGTTCCGCCTAATGCCCAATTAAAGTGCAAAAATAGCCCCAAATTCACAATGGTTCCCCGCACCGAAAAAATACACAGCGCCGCCCAAAAAGGAAATTGCTTCAAGCGAATTGGTGGTAAAGAATAAGCCGTACCAATAGCCAAACTCAAAGCCACCATTCCCAATAAAAAAGGCCCAGTTAACCCAGCCACTACCAGCGCCAAAATGCCCATAATAATGACAATTAATTGGCCTTGTTTCTGAGAAAATTCTCCAGATGCTAGAGGTAAATGGGGTTTATTAATCTTGTCAATCTCAACATCCTCTAGTTGATTCAAACCCACAATATAAACATTGCCACACAAACAAGCAATCCACGCACCCATAACAGAAATGAGTTGCACAGGTGAAAAACTAGTTGATGTCAGACCAACAGGAATTAAATACAAACCCCACACACTTAAACTCGTGCCAATAATCGTATGAGGGCGGGAAAACTTCCAAAAAGCATAAAGCCAATTAGGTTGAAAATTAGAAGACTGACCAGAAATTTGACTCATAAAAAATTTTAGATGAATG
This sequence comes from Nodularia chucula CCY0103, assembly GCF_963923915.1. Taxonomy (NCBI): domain Bacteria; kingdom Bacillati; phylum Cyanobacteriota; class Cyanophyceae; order Nostocales; family Nodulariaceae; genus Nodularia; species Nodularia chucula. Next base: position 78,996 of record NZ_CAWUOL010000006.1, read on the forward strand.
ATTGGGGACTAGGTATTGGGGACTGGGGACTGGGGACTGGGGATTGGGGATTGGGAATTGGGGACTAGGTATTGGGGACTAGGTATTGGGTATTGGGGACTAGGAACTTTTCCCCCCTGCACCCTGCACCCTGCACCCTGCACCCCTGCCTCTTACTTACTTACTTCCGCATACCAAGCCAAAGCGAATCAACCCACGCTTATAACCGTCACTCATTAAACCTAGAGATAATGCGCCTTGAATAGTTGTCCAACCAGAAGTGAGTAAGCCAAAAAGGGCTTGGGGAGTAAAAGCGGAATCAATGACAATATTCCAAAATGGGGCTACAGCCGTTGACCAATCAGCAGTGCGAAGATTGTTTAATGGTAATTGACGTGCGATCGCCTCATATTCTGGTAACGAAATCACATAAGGTAGACAATAGACCCGATAAATCTCTTCTAAATGCTTTTGTTCATCTGCGGTTAAGGGAGCATGATCAGTGGGACGATGGCACCAAGTAACCATAATCAGCTTGCCACCAGGTTTTAAAACTCGATAGCATTCTTGCAAAAACTTAGTTTTATCCGGCATATGTTCCCCACTTTCCAGTGACCAAACCAAATCAAAAGAATCGTCAGGAAAGGGCATTGCTTGAGCATCTGCGACCTGAAATTGAGTTCTAGCACTCAAACCAGCATATTGCGCGCGTTCGGTAGCTCTAGCGGCTTGTACAGGGCTTAAAGTAATTCCCGTAGCCTGTGCATTTAACCTGGCGGCTAAATAGAGAGAACTACCACCAATACCACAACCTACATCCAGAATATTTTCTGCTGTTTCTACCTCTGCCCATTTCAGCAGTTCTTCGATTAAATCAATTTGCGCCCGGCGGCGGTCTTTTTGTTCCCTACCATCTGCGCCATAGTAGCCGTGGTGCATATGTTCGCCCCAAATCTGTTCCCACAGACCAGAGGAAGCATCATAAAATTGCTGTATTTGCTGGTAAAGAGTTTCAGTCATGACGAAAGCAGTGTTAAAACAATGCGGAATTTAAATAAACATACTGGTAGGCTACCATGTGTGTTTTTAATTGAATAAGATTGTTTTTGCTTCCAGGGGTGTTAACTCATGAATCGTCCCTAGAGGAATTTGTAAATATTGGTCTTGTTATGACAGTTTCTCGCACAGTTTGCTTGGGCTTTTTAGCTGTGATCACGGTGGGGACTATCCTGCTGATGATGCCTTTCTCTACTAGCACTGGTACTTGGAATGACCCCATTGTAGCGGTATTTACAGCCACCTCTGCCGTTTGTGTTACTGGTTTGGCTGTAGTGGATACTGGGACTGATTTTTCTTTTTGGGGTCAGTTGTTTATTCTGCTATTAGCTCAAATTGGCGGCTTGGGGTACATGACCACTACCACCTTTCTGATTATGCTAGTGGGGCGGAAATTTAACCTGCGGCAAAAAATCGCTATTCAACAAACCTTAGATCGACCGGGAATGCAAGGTAGCGCTCAACTTATCCGCTCAATTATTGCCACAACTTTGATTTTTGAAATTACAGGCATTTTGTTACTTATGCCGGCTTTTGTTCCTGACTATGGCTGGAGTCAAGGACTTTGGTTAGCGATTTTTCATAGTATTTCGGCTTGGAATAATGCCGGGTTTAGTTTATTCTCAGATAATTTAATTGGATATCAGTCCTCTGGATTAGTGGTTTTCACTATTACCATGTTGATCATTTTTGGTGGGATTGGTTATCAGGTAATCATAGAAGTGTATCTGTGGTTGCGCGATCGCCTGCTAAGAAAAACCACAAATTTAGTATTTTCATTGGATTTCAAAGTCGCTTCCAGCACAACTTTAATCCTTCTATTCCTTGGTACAGTTGCATTTTTGATCATAGAAATAAAAAATCCCGAAACATTTGGCTCAGTTAATTTATTCACCCAGCTATTAGCAGCTTGGTTTCAATCAGTCACCACCAGAACTGCTGGTTTTAATACCATTGATATTAGTCAAATGACCACGGCTGGCTTATTTATCACCATTGCATTTATGTTTGTTGGTGCTAGTCCTAGTGGGACTGGAGGAGGAATCAAAACTACCACATTAAGAGTTCTCACCAGTTGCACAAAATCAATTCTGCAAGGTAAGGAAGAAGTTTTATTATATGAACGAAAAATAGCAATATCTTTAATTCTAAAAGCTGTTGGTGTTTTAGTTGGTTCCGTGGGGATGGTGTTGTTATCGACAATATTAATTTCCATCACAGATCCCACGTTGAATTTTATCCAAATATTGTTTGAAGTTGTATCAGCCTTTGCGACTGTAGGGCTTTCAACAGGTATCACTAGTACCGTTTCCATCCCAGCCAAGGTGATTTTAATTGTCACCATGTATGTAGGAAGAGTAGGTGTTTTACTCCTGATGGCTGCTATACTAGGAGACCCTCGCCCCAGTAGGGTACACTATCCTGAAGAAAATTTACTGGTGGGATAGCTGGTTGGATAGATAGGGAAATTCAGTGTTCATTCATAACTAATTAATCCATCAATGTCAGTAACATGAACTGATAAAATATGAATGAGTAGGCAAAAAACTAAAACTTTTCCCAAATTTTAGTGTAATGCTTTTTACCCTGATCCCAGGGAGTAAAAATAAGGATAACAAATGTGAATCTGTCATCTATAGGCTTTTTTCGCAGTTTACGTCGAGATAATCACCAATTTGCGGTAATTGGGTTAGGTCGCTTCGGTAGATCAGTCTGTTCAACTTTGCACAAATTGGGTTATCAAGTACTAGCCACAGATGTTGATGAAAAGCTAGTATCAGATGCGTTACATGAGGAGATGGTTGGTCATGCTTTACAGCTAGACTCCACTGAACCAGCTGCACTTAAAGAAGCGGGAATTTTTGAATTTGATACGGTCATCATCGCCATTGGTAACTACATTCAAGAAAGTATTATTACCACTTTGAATGTAAAAGAGGGCGGTGTACCTCATGTTGTAGCCAAAGCATCTAGTGAAGTTCACCGTAAGCTGTTGAAACGAGTGGGTGCAGATCACGTAGTTTTTCCCGAATATGAAGCAGGTTGTGCTTTAGCGCGATCGCTCACCAAACCATCTATCTTAGACCGCTTTGATCTTGACCCAGATAACAGTATAGTCGAGATGATTGTACCTGATGAATTTCATGGTAGAACTATTTCTGAACTGCAACTGCGTAACCGCTATGGCTTGAATTTACTAGCTGTGAGTCAGGATGGCAAATTTAAAATCAATCCCGAACCCACCAAGCGCTTAGAACGTGGTTCAGCAATGGTAGTAATTGGCCATAACAAAGATATTAATCGCTTGCCGATTTGAATTAGATAGGTGCAAGATAGGAATTACACTTAAATATAAGTGTAAACAAGTTATAGAAATAAGTTGATTTTTGAGACATCTATGGATTTAATACTTGAAGATTTGACCGCCATTGATAATAAGCTTTCTCAACGTTATATTGAGCTTGATACCGGCGGATACTTTATTATCTATTTGGATCAAAGTGCAGGGTTAATTTACGCCAAGCATTTCACAAATGTGATTGATGATCAAGGTTTAGCCGTCGATCCGGAAACCGGGAAGGTAATTCCTGCTAAGGGGAAAGTGGAACGTACTCACACAACGGTTTTTAGTGGAAGGACGGCTAAGGAAATTTGTGTCAAAATTTTTGAAGAAACTCAACCCTGTCCAGTTACTCAGTTAGATCATGCTTCCTATTTAGGTCGGGAATTTCTCCGGGCTGAGGTAGCTTTAGTCACAGGGAAAGAGTATATTCAAGATTGAACCAGTAAACAGTTATCAAAGCGTATAGAGGGAAACTTAAACCCAATTAACTCTCTTGAGTGTTAACTGATAACTGATAAAGTTAGCTATCAGATGATGGTTGATTCACCTGGTAAACAAAATAAGTAGCCATCGGAATAATCGTAGCTGCAATTAACAGACCTACTACCCAAGCCGTAGCATTACCTTGATCAGTGTCTTCGGCTTTGGTAAATGTACCTTCTACCTGTACAGTTTCTTTAACTTCCGGTGGTCCTGGATCTGCTTCCCCAGAGAGAACTGCAACTAGGCGATCGCTTGCATCAGTAAATGCTTGGTTGTATTTATTACCGTCCCTAATGGGAATACCCAAGGTTTCGGAAAGTACACTTTCGGCGATCGCATCAGTCAATAAAGGCTTCACCTCAGCACCACTCAAAATAGCAGTACCATTAGTCACAGTATCCAACACCAACAATGTTTGATTAGCCTGTTCTGCGGGAGTAGGGAACCACTTCTCAAACAATTCTTGAGTAAAACTTTCTGGTGTTTCCCCATAATCCAGGCGACGAATAGTCACAAATCTGACTTCGTTACCCGTTTTTTTAGCTAAATCCTCAAAAGCACCGCTAATTTTACCTTCATTGATGCGACTAATAATTTCACCTTGATCTAAAACCCAATTGCTATTTCCCTCACTGAGACTAGGGATTTGATATACACCTGTAGCTGATGCAGGTGTGACAAACACCGATAAAGCTAAAATTACCATGACTAACGGTGCAATTAGCCAAGTTAGGTATTTTTTCACACTAAACATTTGGTTAAGTATCTTTTTCATCGGATGATTTCTTTAAGACAGCCTTGCACCAAAAATACTACACAACCCAGGTCAAAATCACCTGATTTACACATCTATTCAATTTTGGGTATATCCAGCAGGTAAATCCTTCGTAGAATAAATGCTTAAGACAAACGCAATCCTTATTCAGTAAGGGTTATAGATTTAGATTTACTTTCTATACGATTTGCGGATGAGTCTATTAAATCGCTAATCAACAAAATTACTATTCTCTCCAACAATATCCCAATCACTATGATTGGTTTCAACCTTGCAATTATTTATATGAATTAACTCATGAGTGTAGCCTTCAGAAACGTAAATTGCTGCTTTTGTTTCTACGTGATTTTTAATTAACAATAGCCTATCATCTACTATTTTTTGTGCAATTTTAGTAGCTTCTTCAGCTAAACATTCTTCATATTTTTCTAAATCATTTACTGAAAAATCTTCTTCTGATTTATTAATACCAAAAGTTGTTGGATCACGCTGTATTTGATTTAAATTAATTACAACTTCAAGCTCGATTTCAATAGTTTTTCTTAGTGTTAAAACTTGTTCAAACATAATAAAAGTGTGGTGCTTTGAATTACATAAATTATATTATGCCTTAAGTAGGATAAAAGCGCTACTATCGTACACCCAGATAGTAGCGTTGTAGTTAAAGCCCCCCATACTCATCCCTAGCAGCTATCCAGACTAGAGTTAGTAAACGTGTAAGATGGATATATAACCCAGCAGCAACTGGAATTTACCTAGATATGCCTCCATATTACCTGCCCAGGAATATGTTTCTAGAGAAGGCGATGTTGACAGTCCTGCAACAGACAGAATTATTTTGTATAAATTGGGCTGCATGAACTTTAATAGCGATCGCTCAACCAAGTGAGAAATGTTGCAAAATATAGATATAGCGCTCAAAAAGTAATTAACTATGACTGAAGCTAAGTCAACTCGTAGAGTAAACCGGGGAAGAATTTTTCCAGAAATTCAGTGGACAGAACCCCAGAAAGCCCAATGGAAAGCTGAACGCCAAGCATTTAAACAGCGCTGTGAGTTAATTTTTGCTCAGGTACAACCAGAATTACTTAAAACTCACTATAACTGGTATGTGGCAGTTGAACCAGAAAGCGGAGAATATTTTCTCGACAAAGACGCTTTCATCGTTGCACAGAAAGCACACGCAAAATACCCCAATGTGAAGTTGCAGGTTTTCCGCATCAATAAAACTGGGGTATGCGGTAGGATATGATTTCTGGTAAATTTGGTGATGAGGATGAATTATTTTTTGAAATAGAATTGATAACTGCTGACGGATTAGAAATAGCAGTAGATGCTCTTTTTGATACAGGTTTTTCTTGGTGGTTAGCAATTAATAACCAAGATTTAGAAGCACTCGGTTGGATTTATTTAGAACAGCAAACCATGCTCACAGCCCAAGGAAATGCAGAATTTGATATATATTTAGGTAAAGTGCGAATTGATGACCAAGATGTTGATATTCCTGTTCATGTAGGAGAAGGACTACCAGAAATATTACTTGGTCGCCAATGGTTAAAAGATAGACGCTTGGTAGTAGATATGTCTTTGAATGTATTAACACTTGGATAATCGCTTACAAAACTTTGGAAAATACTAAAAATGTATTTCCCCGGTCACCCACCAAAACATATGGGAACTAGTGATTACGGATTGGTGATTAGGAAATTAATCCTTTTTGAGTTTCAGGAATTTTAGCATATTTTGAAACTTAAAATTCTTCCAACTTAAAGCTACTGCACTTTGAATCGTTAAATCCCCTTCCTTGAGATTAGTCATCAAAGTTGAACCATTTTCCAGATTATGAAATAGCGCATCTACAAGCATTAATTGATTTCGCGGCAGAGTATAGTAAATTCTATCCTTTTCAATTCTCACTTCTTTGGGTAAATTCCCATCGGGTATTTTACCGCCCAAAAATATTTTCCATCCAGCAATTAGGTAACGGTAAACTATCGATTCCGTTTCAAATTCCGGGGTTTTTAATAAGCGCAGTTCTCCCGTGATTGAATCTTCATTAAGAGTGATTTTTTCAGGAATAAAATGTAGCTTAACTTGAATATTATTATGTAAAATTTTAGCAATAAATCCCTCCTCAGCGTCTGGTTCTAAGCTGGTTAATTGCTCAATTCTCGATTCTGCTTGTTGACACAAACGCAAAACCATTTTCTTTTTCAAAGTCAGTTCTTTAGTTTCCGAGCTAAAGGAAATATATTCTTCAACCCTTTTTTTGATTAATTCTTTAGACTCTTGCAGGGTTTCGTTGAGTTTGTTAAATACGCCCATATTTAGTTAATTATTGCCATAAGTTTTATATTGAATACCAAGGATTAATAATTACAACCCCTGTCCCAGCAAAATCTTTGGGGTAGAGTGTTATCTCTACTGAGGTCTAATTCTTCAGCAACTTCAGATAGGGGAGATTGACGGAAGAATTGTGAAAGTTTTCTTGGTTCTTCTGGGCGAGTATCGTGATTGTCTGTAGTCAAGCTTTGTGCCAACAGTTGGATAATATGCAGTTTATCTTTGGGAGAAAGTTGCAGAAGTTGTTGTTCAAGTTCTGGGATAACCATATAATTAATACTTTATTTGGGATTTTATCACTAAATCAACGGGTTTAGATTTAATAGGATTTTGTGGAAAAAGAGAGGACTTAAGTCCTCATTACAAACTACTGAAGTTGAGAAAAAATTGTCTCCCAGTTAATTACAGGTGGTCTTGTGCCTTTATTAACTAAATTAAAAGCTTTATTTTCTGTAGAAGGGTAAAAAATAGATTCCACACACGCAGCAGCTACATCTATCCGGCTAGCATCCCCTGCTAGGTTGTCACCACTTTCCACTACTACATCCTGTTTACCTCCTGTCTGAGCCTTGAGTAAGGTGTTGAGGTCGTAGGATGTGTAAGGGCCATCAATTAAACGTCCGGGACGAATAATTGTATAGGGTAGTCCAGAATTAATGATGGCTTGCTCTCCTTTCTCTTTAGCATCCAGGACACCAAAGGCGTTGAGAATATTAAAAGGTGGTTGATTTTTCCGGTGAACTCCCACAGAAGAAACGAAAATGTAGCGCTTGAGTTGGGGAGGTGCTACTGATACTAAGTTGCTGATACCTTCAGCATCTACTTTTTCTGGGTAATTTTTGGCTTTGCTATGGCGATATTCCCTATCTATCAAAATTCTTCCCCATTCCAGTAAGTTGGGTTGGGGGTCAAATTCCCATCTGTCAGAGGGAAAGGCGGTAGTTCCAGTACAACAAATAATGTAGTTAATATTCTGTATGGCTGGGGTAAGTGTGGAGATGTCGCGGATGTCACCCACAGAAATTTCTACTTGTTCATTAAACATTGTTCTGGCTTTGCTGGCGTTGCGGGTGAGGATACGCACTTTTAGCCCTTTTTCTAGCAATTTGGCGGTGACAAGTTGACCCACGCCACCAGTCGCACCAGCAACTAATACTAGGTCTTGAGATGAGGCTGTTACATTTGTCATAAACTGATTTTAAGATGGTTTAAGTTTATGGTAATGTAGCTGATGGTTTGACGTTTCTCTCTACAGATGGCGATCGCATCAAAAAACCAAAAACCCGGTCATAATAACCGGGCTTCTGATTCACAAGGCGGGGATAAGTTCCCCTAAGAGTTATAAAAATTCTGTATAAATCGCTGTACTATTAGGTAATACCACTACAGCCCAGACAATTCCGGAAAAATCTTTAAATATTTCTGCCAATTTTTTCTCCCCCCAGACTCCTGAGTTTTCCTAGCCCCTGACACCCAATACCCAGTACCCTGGAAAATGTACTAAAATCTATCACTTGAGTCATAAAGAGAGCAATCATGGCATCCATCCGCGAGTTGCACGCACAGTTAATTAAAAAAGAAATTTCTGCGGTTGAAATTACCCAAAAAGCTTTAGACCGTATTCAAGCATTAGAACCGAAATTACATAGTTTCTTACACGTAACCACAGAAAAGGCCTTAGAGCAGGCACGAGCTGTGGATGCTAAAATCGCTGCTGGTGAAGAAATTGGAATGTTGGCGGGGATTCCCATTGGGATTAAAGATAATTTATGTACTAAGGGTATCCCTACTACTTGCGCCTCTCGCATTTTAGAAAATTTTGTACCGCCCTATGAATCAACTGTCACCCAAAAATTGATTGATGCTGGGGCTATAATCATCGGCAAAACCAATTTAGATGAGTTTGGTATGGGCAGTTCTACTGAAAACTCTGCCTATCAAATGACAGCTAATCCTTGGGATTTATCAAGGGTTCCCGGCGGTTCTTCTGGGGGTTCGGCGGCGGCGGTGGCGGCTGATGAATGTGTTGCATCTCTGGGGACTGATACCGGGGGTTCCATTCGCCAACCTGCGGCTTTTTGTGGTGTGGTGGGGATAAAACCCACCTATGGACTGGTTTCTCGCTATGGTGTGATAGCTTACGCTTCATCTTTGGATCAGGTGGGGCCTTTGGGTCGGTCGGTGGAAGATACTGCTATAGTCTTGAATGCGATCGCAGGTTATGATCCCAAAGACTCTACCAGCTTACAAGTAGAAATCCCCAACTACGCCGCCCATTTAAAACCCGACTTTAAACCCAGAGGAAAGTTACGAATTGGCGTAATTAAAGAAACTTTTGGTAATGGGTTAGATTCAGTTGTAGAAAATGCTGTCACTCAAGCCATAGATGTATTACAAAGTTTAGGAGCCGAAGTACATATTATTTCCTGTCCCAACTTCCGCTATGGCGTACCTAGTTACTACATTATCGCCCCATCGGAAGCATCAGCTAACTTAGCTCGTTACGATGGTGTTAAATACGGCTTCCGGGCTGAAGATGCAGATAATCTTTTATCTATGTATACTCGTACCCGTGCTAGTGGTTTTGGTACAGAAGTAAAACGCCGGATTATGATTGGTACTTATGCCCTTTCTGCTGGCTATTATGATGCTTACTATCTCAAAGCCCAAAAAGTCCGGACTTTGATTAAACAAGACTTTGAAAATGCCTTTAAGAAAGTTGATGTCTTAGTTTGTCCCACTGCTCCCACCACAGCATTTAAAGCCGGAGAAAAAGTGAGTGATCCTCTAAGTATGTACTTAAATGACTTGATGACTATTCCCGTCAATCTCGCAGGTTTACCCGGTTTAAGTTTACCTTGTGGTTTTGATGAACAGGGATTACCCATTGGCATCCAACTTATTGGTCAGGTACTACAAGAAGAACAACTATTTCAAGTTGCTTATGCTTATGAACAATCAACTAATTGGTTAATTAATCAGCCAAAACTATGATTCCTCACTAGGGTGGTGAGACATCCGGGTATAGTCCCCTTCTCGGTTGCGAGGAGGGGTGATTGTATTTTACTCGTAGCACTACGCGTATACGTTGGGACATAAACTGATCATAAAAGTTAGACACCAAAAGGCTTTTACCCCACTCCCCCGGTTACTGAGCGGAGTCGAAGTAACTCCCCAGCTATAACCAAGAAACGCTATATATTCCCAAAATACTTTTAATTTCAATGAAATTGTTTTTCCATCTACTAGTGACGATAGAAATAATTGTTGTCATTGCCTACTTAGCCATCTGTCTATTTCTTTTTATCAAACAGCCTCAGTTTATTTTCTTTCCTTCTAGTGAATTGGAAAAAACACCGGAGTTTTTTGATGTCTTATACGAGGATGTCTGGCTACCTGTAAAAAATGATCGTGGTGAGACGGAACTAATACATGGTTGGTGGATTCCAGGAACACAACCTGATGGTAATGTGTTGCTATATCTACATGGTAATGCTATCAATATTGGGGCTAATATGGGTCATGCTTATCGGCTACATAAACTAGAATTTTCTGTACTTTTGATTGATTATCGTGGCTATGGTCGCAGTTCAGGTGAATTTCCTAATGAAAAACGGGTTTATCAGGATGCAGCCATAGCATGGAATCACTTAGTATCAGATAAGCAGATTCCCCCGGATAAAATTTTTATTTATGGTCATTCTATGGGAGGGGCGATCGCTATTGATTTAGCTATCCAAAACCCAGAAGCTAGGGGATTGATTGTGGAAAGCTCCTTTAGTTCTATTCAAGAGATGATAGCTTACAAGAATGCATTTCGGATTTTTCCTGTTAATTTAATCTTGAATCAGCGTTTTGACTCTATTCAAAAAGTACCAGATTTAAAAATGCCAGTGTTATTTATTCATGGTACTGCTGATACCACTGTCCCTTCTTTTATGAGTCAAAAACTATATCATGCTGCTCCTGAACCGAAAAAATTATTTTTAGTCCCAGGTGCAGAGCATAATAATACAGCTACTGTGGGCGGTGAAGAATATCTCGAATTGGTAAAATCTTTTGTGCAATTGGCTGAAGGTAGGTAGGGGACTTGTGAAAATATTTTTTATACTATTGAGATAATAATTGAAATTTAATTTTTTATGTATAAATTTTATTAGTTTGTTATTACCTAGCAAGTTGACTGTTTGTCATGCGATCGCACAAAAACATCTGAATTAAATATATGGTAACCAGCAAGGACTTTAGAAAATAAACTGATCATAAAAGTTAGACACCAAAAGGATTTTACCCCATTCCCCACTCCCTACTCCCCACTCCCCACTCCCCACCTATATAATAATTCTCCGTTAACAGTAAATTTTCTGATAATCAGAGTAATTTATAATTTTTCTGTGAAAAACAGACAATTAATACAGAATATTCCGGATATTACAGGATAAAAGGCGTGAAATTATACAGTTTAGCCCCCCTTTTCTCTAAATATCAGGAGCAATATTGAATTATGACTATGACACCTGCATATTTGTTTACTATTCCTGGAAATGATAGTATCCAAGTCACTCAAGATGAATTGCGATCGCTATTAAGTAAAATTGAAGCCGAACTGCACAATAGTAAAGTTTATGTTCTGGCTATGAATACATTACAAAACTTGTTAGGACATTCCGGAGAACCCATCAAGATTTTACTTAAAGCTGTAGGGAGAGAGGCTATTACCTTAGCTTTTCAACAAATGTTACAACCGGAAAAATTTACAGAAACTCATAATATAGCATCAATTGTTGCCACAGAAACAACTAGTGAATCCTCAAGTATTGATGTAAAATCGCCAACCAGCAGTACAGATATTCAGGAAAATGATATATCATCAGAATCTCCTGTAAACCACGGTGAAAAGTCCCCAATTAAGTCTCCAATTGTCATACTGAAAAAATGGTTGCATGGTCATAAAAAAACTGAAAAACCTGACATTAAACAGTCAACAGTAGCCGAAAAACGTCTAGAAATGATGTCAATAATTGGTCAAAAAATTAAACAAGCTCGTGAGGATCGAGGTCTTTCTCTTTACCAACTTAATATTTACACTCATATTCCCATTCATCGCATGGAAGCTATTGAAAGTAGTAACTTTGATTTATTACCAGAAGATACTTTAGTACGTTCATTTATTCGCTCTATGGGTAACGCTGTCGGATTAAATGGCACAATGTTAGCAGCTTCGTTACCAGCAGAAAAGGGAGTACCATCACTGACTCGTTCTTGGAAAAATTCTCCAGCATCAGAAGAATTGGGTATCCCTCTGAGTCCCATGCATCTTTATGTAGGTTATACAGCCCTCATTGCTGGATCTGTGGGAGGATTATCTTTAACTTCTCAACAATTTAATACTGGTAGAGTTCTGAATCCAGAAATAGTAAATTGTCCATCTGTTTCTGTTTCTCCATCATCCCAGATATCCGAAGTCTGCATTAAGTCAGGATTAAAGTCTGGGGGAATGGATGCTAATATTTCGCCGCCAGAAACTTTTTAATTTAGCTATAAATTAAATTCTCAAATCTAATCTATAGTAAATACAAATGTCGGCGAATTATATCGTTAAATTGAGTTTAAAGCCTCGCCCTAAAAGGGCGAGTTTATTTTGCCGTTTAGTACAAGAGTATAGGAATAGCTCCTGGAGGTGCAAAAGACGTGAGAAAGACCATTATATTGGTTTAAATTTTATCAAATTATCAATAATTGAAGCGAATATAGCTACAACGAGGTCAGAACTATTACCATTTACAGTAGGGACCTTCTTGGATAGTACCATCGGGCATGGTAGTATGCCAAATAACATTGAATCGACGGCAGAGGCCAAGTCCATAGAAATCGCAGTATTGAAAGTTAGCGTTAGTTAAATCAGCGTGTTCAAAATAACCGATTTTAGCACGGATGAAACTAGCACCAATCGCTTTAACATGGGTCAAATCAGATCCAGTCAAATCCGCCCCATTCAAAGTAGCACTACTCAAATTGGCGGAGAACAAATTAGCATCCCTGAGAATAGTTTTTACCAAACCAGCTTCGCCCAAATAAGCCCCGAACAAATCGGCTTCAGTCAAATCAGCCCCACTCAGATCAACTGTTCCAAGATTAGCTCCCCGCAGGTTAATACCCCGCAAATCAGCACCTTCGAGTCCAGTAATCAAACCACTAACTCCGTCTCTTTCGCCCATTTCGCCGACAATTCGCAAAATTTCGACACCAGCAAAGTTACGCTCCCCAGCGTTGTACCGGGCCAACAATTCATCAGTAGTAATTTTCCAAACCATGAATTAACGTCCAATTTCTTTTCTAATCTCAATTAGAATGCAACTAATCTCTGGCAAACCCTCCTCAACCTCCAACAAACCGGCAACGCCTACTTTAATAACTGATATCAAATTAGAATTTGCAAACGATGTAGGGTGTGAGTGAATAATATCAAAATATTATGTTGGTTTAAATTTTATCAATTTATCAATAATTGAAGCGCATATTGATGATGTAGAAATATTTTTCCTGTTAATTATAGTTGATTAATGTTGGGTTTCTATTTCCATTTACAGTAGGGACCTTTTTCAACAGTACCGTCAGGCATAGTGGTATCCCAAATCAAATTGAAATGTCCATTGATGAGCATACCGATAGCCCCTTGGAAGTTAGCGTCAATCAAAACAGCATATTCAAAATAGCCTATGGTAGCACCGATGAAAACAGCGCTACTCGCATTCACCTGGCTTAAATCAGATCCAGTCAAATCAGCCCCATTCAAAGTAGCACTACTCAAATTGGCGGAGAACAAATTAGCGTCTCTCAGAATAGTTTTTACCAACCCAGCCTCGCCCAAATAAGCCCCGAACAAATCGGCTCCAGTCAAATCAGCCCCACTCAGATCGAGTTTTTCAAGATTAGCTCCACGCAGGTTAATACCCCGCAAGTCAGCACCTTCGAGTCCAGTAATCTGACCATCAACCCCGTCTCTTTCGCCCATTTCGCCGACAATTCGCAAAATTTCGACACCAGCAAAGTTACGCTCCCCAGCGTTGTACCGAGCCAACAATTCATCAGTAGTAATTTTCCAAACCATGAATTAACCTCCAATTTCTTTTCTAATCTCAATTAGAATGCAACTAATCTCTGGCAAACCCTCCTCAACCCAGATATGGAGCATTTTAGATAGTCCTATCGGGCATGATAGTATTCCAAATCAAATTTCCGTGGCGACAGATAACATCTCTGGAAATATTGACAGAAGAGGGTTATTCCTTACTCCCCACTCCCCAGATTCAATTCTTAATCCCTGTGGCGGCTATACCCTGTATAAACTGACGTTGACCGATCAGGAATAGCACCATCACCGGAACCGTCGCTATGGTGACAGCAGCCATCATCAGAGGCCAATTATTCGTGAATTGTTCTTGAAATTCTGCTAAAGCCAATTGCACAGTTCTTAATTCCGGTCGTGTTGTAAATACCAAAGGCTTAAACAAATCGTTCCATTCAGCAATAAAGGTAAACAGAAATAAGGTCACCAAGGCGGGACGGGCTAAAGGTAGCATGACTCGCCACAAAATTTGCAGCCGGTTCGCCCCATCGATGGTTGCGGCTTCTTCCAACTCTACGGGAATTGTCTGGAAATACTGACGTAACAAGAAAATTCCAAAGCCATTGACAGCAGTGGGTAAAATCAGCGCCCCGTAAGTGTTTATCATGTGTCCCCACTTTAAAACTAGGAAGATGGGAATCACCAATAATTGAAAGGGAATGACTAAAGTAGCCAAGACAACCAGTAACAGCGCTTGCTTCCCGCGAAACTTCAATCTGGCCAGGGCGTAACCGGCTAATGCAGAAGTGACCATCTGAAAAGCCGTCACAGCGATCGCCACTAAGGTAGAATTAGCAAACGCGAGTAAAAATTTACCTCGATCCCAAGCATCGCGGTAATTAGCTAAAGACCAGCTAGTTTCGAATTTTAAAACATCCTCTAAACTAGCTCCTGGAGGTGCAAAAGACATGAGAAAGACCACAAGTAAGGGTAAGAGGACAATAAATGCCCCAAATAGCAGGACTCCTAACCGGAGAAAATTGCTAGATTTGAGATTCCAGTTTGTTTTAGACATGAGTTGAAAGTTAAAGCATTTGTGTTCTACTACTAGAGCATCGCCCCCAGCAAAGGCTAATCTATAACATAGTGACTTGTTAAGTTAAATTAAACCATAGTGATCATTACCCTATAAAAATAGGGAAAATCGAATTTTTGTATCAAATGATTCCAGTTTACAGGAGTAAACATACCATGCAACAACTTGCAACCGATTTAAAAATTGATTTCCAGAGTGCAGAATACAAAGATGCTTACAGTCGCATCAATGCCATTGTTATTGAAGGCGAACAGGAAGCTCATGAGAATTACATCACATTGGGAGGAATGCTCCCAGAGAGTAAAGATGAACTGATGCGGCTATCGAAAATGGAAAGTCGCCACAAAAAGGGTTTTGAAGCTTGTGGACGAAATTTGTCTGTGGAACCAGATATGGAATTTGCACAAAAATTCTTCTCTGGACTACACGAAAATTTCCAAAAAGCGGCCGCTGAAGGTCAAGTGGTAACTTGCTTGCTGATTCAGTCTTTAATTATTGAATGTTTTGCGATCGCCGCATACAACATCTACATTCCCGTTGCCGATGATTTTGCCCGTAAAATCACAGAGGGAGTAGTAAAAGATGAATATAGTCACCTCAACTTTGGGGAAGTTTGGTTAAAAGAAAACTTTGCTGAATCCAAAGCAGAATTAGAAACAGCTAATCGCCAAAACTTGCCCATCGTCTGGAGAATGCTTAACCAAGTTGAAGATGATGCCCAGGTTCTAGCAATGGAAAAAGAAGCTTTAGTAGAAGACTTCATGATTCAATACGGTGAAGCATTAAGTAACATTGGTTTCACCACCAGAGACATTATGCGAATGTCAGCTTATGGACTAACAGCCGCTTAAACTCAGTGCAACATTCTGATTATTGTCTGTTTTGCCCCTAATGCATCCTCCGTTTTCTCCACTCTTGCTCAGAGTTGTATCAATTTGAAGCGATAATCCGACAGATAGCAAGCGGGAAACCGAAATAGTCGGATTGTCTTAATTACGAATTACGAATTGATATTCAGTTTTTGCCCACTTATTCAACGCTTTCGACAAAGCACACGCCTAATACATCAATACATGTTTGGTCTAATTGGACATTTGACTAGTTTAGAACACGCTCAATCGGTAGCCAAAGAATTGGGTTATCCAGAATATGCCGATCAAGGGCTAGATTTTTGGTGCAGCGCCCCGCCGCAAATTGTCGATGAAATCACAGTTACCAGTGTGACTGGGCAGACAATTGAAGGAAGGTATGTAGAATCTTGTTTTTTGCCAGAAATGCTGGCTAAACGCCATGCAAAAACAGCAATACGCAAAATTCTCAACGCTATGGCTCATGCCCAAAAGCACGGCATTAATATCACTGCTTTAGGGGGATTTTCCTCAATTATTTTTGAGAACTTTAAATTGGAGCAGTTCCCCCAAGTCCGCAACATCAAACTAGAGTTTGAACGCTTCACCACAGGGAATACTCACACGGCTTACATTATTTGTCGTCAGGTGGAACAAGCGTCGCAGCAAATAGGAATTGATTTGTCGAAAGCGACTGTTGCTATATGTGGCGCAACGGGAGATATTGGTAGTGCCGTGACACGCTGGCTAGATGCAAAAACCGACGTTAAAGAACTTTTGCTCATCGCCCGCAATAATGAACGTCTCAAAGACCTACAAGACGAACTGGGACGAGGCAAGATCATGGCTTTGGATGAGGCACTACCAGAAGCTGATATTGTGGTTTGGGTTGCCAGTATGCCCAAAGGTGTAGAAATTGATTTTCAAGTATTGAAGCGGCCTTGTTTGCTGATTGATGGTGGCTATCCGAAAAATTTAGCTACTAAAATTCAATATCCTGGGGTTCATGTGCTAAACGGTGGGATTGTAGAACATTCTCTGGATATTGACTGGAAAATTATGAAAATAGTCAATATGGATGTGCCAGCACGCCAGTTGTTTGCTTGTTTTGCGGAATCGATGCTGTTGGAATTTGAGAAGTTATACACGAACTTTTCTTGGGGGCGGAATCAGATTACCGTAGACAAAATGGAGCAGATAGGTCAAGCATCAATAAAACACGGATTTAGACCCCTGCTAGTTGAGTCGTTAGTCGTTAACTAGCACAGCAGGGCGGAAGTCAAAAGTCAAAAAACTTCATTGACTTGAAATGATTGGTTTATTTACCGCCGTGCTGTGTCATTAACTGATAGGTAAATCAGAGCCAATAGTTCATGTCCTACATCCCCACTTTAAACAACTCCACACTCAATACTCTTAACTTGTACGATGGCAACTACCGAGCGCAAACCACTACTGTTAGATTTTGAAAAGCCACTAGCAGAACTGGCAAACCGAATTGATCAGATTCGGCAACTTGCAGAAGAAAATGGCGTTGATGTTTCTGGTGAAATTCGCAAACTGGAAACACGGGCGATGGAACTACGAGGAGAAATTTTTAGTAATTTATCACCTTCCCAGCGCCTGCAAGTAGCTCGTCATCCTCGTCGCCCCAGTACTCTTGATTACATTCAGGCCATTAGTGATGAATGGATGGAGTTGCATGGCGATCGCTGCGGTGGTGACGATCCAGCTTTAGTTGGTGGTGTAGGTCGTTTAGGCGGACAACCAGTGGTGATGTTAGGTCATCAAAAAGGCCGCGACACTAAGGATAATGTTGCTCGGAACTTTGGCATGGCTTCCCCTGGTGGTTATCGTAAAGCATTACGCTTGATGGAACACGCCAACAAGTTTGGGATGCCAATCATCACTTTCATCGACACCCCAGGGGCTTGGGCTGGTATCGAAGCCGAACATCAAGGGCAAGGAGAAGCGATCGCCTATAATTTACGGGAAATGTTTTGCTTTGATGTGCCAATTATCTGTACAGTCATTGGCGAAGGTGGTTCTGGTGGTGCTTTAGGTATCGGTGTAGGCGATCGCCTCATGATGTTTGAACACGCCGTTTATACCGTTGCTACCCCCGAAGCCTGTGCCGCCATTCTCTGGAAAGATGCCAGCAAATCACCCCAAGCAGCTGTCGCCCTGAAAATCATTTCTCACGACCTGAAAAATTTAGGCATCATCGATGAAATATTGCCTGAACCCACTGGTGGCGCTCATTCGGAACCCCTGAAAGCTGCCACAACTCTCAAGCAATCCTTATTAGACAACTTGGATCAACTCAACCGTTTAACATCTGAACAACGTCGGCAACTGCGATATGAAAAGTTCCGCAAAATAGGTGTGTTTACTGAATTAGCTCACTAATTTGGGGATTGGGGATTGGGGACTGGGGATTGGGGACTGGGGATTGGGGACTGGGGATTGGGGACTGGGGACTGGGGATTGGGAATTAGGTATTGAGAAGTAACAATTTTTCCCCCCTGCTCCCCCGCCTCTTTCCCCCCTGCTCCCCCGCCTCTTGGTGTGTCCTAGCCTGCTTGGCGGTGGCTATATCTCTGGAAAATAACTGTTCTGCTAATTAGCAATGATATAATGCCTATGGCTACTTAAAGATTTTTAACAATCTCAACAGCCATAGGTTTTTTACTGTTCTTGTCCTACCGCCTTCACAGGAAAAATCGCAGTTAGTTAATTAGCTGCTAAAAAAGCATTCAAAAACACCAAAAATTGGAAAAAAGCATGAGTTTTGAGAAACGACGCGCCCTAATCACTGGGGCTAGTAGTGGAATTGGTAAGGCAACAGCATTAGAATTTGCCAAGGCGGGAATTGATGTCGCTTTAGTCAGCCGTTCTTTAGATAAATTAGAAACAGTAGCAGCAGCAGCTAGACATACGGGAGTAGTAGCCAAAGCCTATGCTCTTGATCTGGCTGATATTACTCAAGTAAAAGCAAAAATAGCAGCGATCGCCCTTGATTTTGGTGGTATAGATATCTTAGTCAACAATGCAGGTATGGCATATACAGCCAACCTCAGTGAAACTCCCCTAGAAGATTGGCAAAAAGTCATAAATTTAAACCTCACCAGTCTGTTTGAATGCACTATGGGAATTTTACCCGGAATGCGAGAACAGCAAAGCCGCACCGGAGGCGATCGCAATACCAGCATAATTATCAATGTAGCCTCAATTGCCGCCAAACAACCCTTTCCTGGTTGGGGAGTTTACAGCGTCAGCAAAGCGGGTGTAATCGCACTTTCCCAAACCCTGGCACAAGAAGAACGCGCCCACGGTATTCGTGTTACAGCCATTTGTCCTGGTGCGGTGAATACCGAACTGTGGGATACAGAAACCGTCCATGCTGACCTGAATCGGGGCAAAATGTTAACCCCCGAAGTTGTCGCCCAGTCAATTCTTCACACCGCTTTACTACCAGAAGCCGCCGTCATCGACGAATTGATTTTAATGCCCAGTGCTGGCGCTCTTTAGGGGAGTGGGGAGTGGGGAGTGGGGGGAGTGGGGGGAGTGTGGGAAGTGTGGGAAGTGTGGGAAGTGTGGGGAGTGGGGGGAGTGTGGGAAGTGTGGGAAGTGTGGGAAGTGTGGGAAGTGTGGGGAGCAGCTACCTACTGCGTAACTTCTGAAACAGCAGCGCTACCTTACTTAAATCCTTATCTCCTGGTTTAATTTCTACGCCACTGGATAAATCTATCCCGTCTGGCTGAATCTGATTTAAAGCAACTTCGATATTATCTGGCGTTAGTCCCCCAGCTAGTAACCAAGGACAGGTAGGTTGAAATTGCTCTAACATTTGCCAGTCAAGAGTTTGACCTGTGCCTCCTAGCTGTTGGGGATGATAAGCATCCAGGAGTAGTGTATCTATATATTTGCTGTAATTTGCGGCCTGTTCCAGATGTTCAACACAGCGAACTCTCAAAGCCTTAATAATTTCTACATTTGATAAAGTTTCACGTAATAATAAGCAAAATTCTGGGGATTCATCGCCATGTAACTGCACAGCAGTCAATCCAGAATCCCTAACTATATGACTAATTTCCTCAATGGTGGCGTTAGCAAAAACCCCAACTGTGTCAATATTTGGCGGTAATTGTGCCACCAACCCTTGAATTTGCGCTGAGGTGACGTAGCGGGGTGAGGAGGGTACACAGATAAATCCTAGAGCAGTTGCACCCAAATTGGCGATCGCTACAGACTGTTGTGGTTGAGTAATACCGCATATTTTCACCCGCATATTTTCACCCATATATAAATTTGAGATATTGATCACGGAAAAAAACATCAAAGTTTAAATAAAACTGTTTGGTTGTTTACTGTAGAACTTTATAATTTTGGAGGTCTACATTAAATTTTGTCATTTAGGAGATACCAAGTTGATTTTATCCACCTTACTAGCCGCCGCATCTGTTCCCGTCACACCTGAATGGACTCCTACAGTGGGAATTATTATTAGCGTCAGCAGCCTTGTAGTTCTGTTGCTCAGTCTCAAAATTCAGTATCCTTTAGTAGGACCCAAGTTGCCTATCCTGCCCATCAGTATTCCCGCCTTTATTGGTGCGATGGCTTTTGGTCATGTCATCGGCATTGGTATTGTGTTGGGGCTGACTAATATCGGTCGTCTGTAAGAGTTAGAGAGTAGGAGTCAGGGGAGAATAAATTGCATTTGCAGCTAATTTTTGTACCTTTCTCCCCGCTCCTATATTAAACAGGGAAAAGAGGCTAATTGGTTTCCTGAATTTGGAGGCGGATGGTGTGTTCATTACCGCCACTGAGTTGTAATTCCATAACTTCACCACCCAGAGGTTCGATGCAAGTCAAAAGCGATCGCAAATTAGGTGTACTGGCTCCAGTATCTACATATAGCCGATCTGCTAAGTTCCCGATGCGTTTCCAAGTCATGTACAACTTGGCAATTGTTTGTTCTATCTGTGATGCTTGATTCACTAAATCGGCGGCTATACTTAAACAGCCGATTCTTTGGGCTTCTTCTAAGGCTGTTTCAATATCAATATCTGCCTGTGTCAGTGCTTGGACTTGGGCAGCCGATTTCAGATATTTAGCTAGGTAACGCGCCTCTGAAGTTGCCTGTTTCAAGGTATCAACATCGGGGTTAGCATCAATTTCGCTGTGAATCAACTTTTGGTGTGATTCCGGCAGTTTTTCCATTTCCTTCACCAGAGGGGCAATGTAGCGTGAGGGAAGGGAGTTATCGGCTGCTTTTACCTTGACTGACTCTGGGAGTAAATCTGAGGACATAGCCGTCCACTCGTCGGTGAGTTGACGCACTTCTCGCCGGGTGATTTGGTCGCCTTTTTGCGCCGCTTCGCTGACCATTTGCTGAACTTCCGGGACGGCTTTAGAAGTTTCAATAAATGCCCGTTTACTAAAGTTATTCACTGAGCCTGGGTCAAGTTTTCCTTCCTCCAGGAGAGTATCAGCGCTGTTAGCTAGTTGAATCCAGGCGTAGGCTTGACTTTTACTAATTTCTCGTTCTTTGAGCCATTTCAAAAATCCCGTACCCCTACCGTCACCACCTCTTTTCTCACGATCGCGGATAGACCTTAAAATTCGCCCCCGCCAGATTTCGGTTTGCAGGTCAAAGCGATCGCATACCTGCCAAGCTACATCCAGCTGTTGTTGAAAGTCTGAGTCTAAAATCTCTTCATCTTCTGGATCGGGCAATTCAAAGCTGAGGTCGGCTGGTTGTTGCAACGCCGCAGCCAGGTTGTTGATAGATTCGGTATCTTGCACAATTGATAGCTAACTAGTGTATGCGATTGCCTTCGTTACTACGAGCAGCACAATCGGCTTAATTATTACACACTGTTGTCACATATTCCTACCATAGTGATTTATGGGGAGGACTTTAGTCCTCACTACAAGCTAAAGGATTTGCAGTAAATCAGCAAAGCCGTAGATACTAATAACTAACAATAAGAATGCTGTGAATTGGGTGAGTTGTTTTTGGGGTGAGGGGGCGATCGCTTCCCGGACTAAGATAGAAAGGGATGCGCCCACAACCAGACTCAAACCTAAGACTAAATAGGGTCTATCTGGTAAAATTATCGCTACTACTAACATGGCGATCGCCACCATCAGCATTAAGAACTCCACAAACCGGGGTGGGTTGTATTGGCTAGCCAAAATAAAGTTATTTAACCAAGAATGCCACAATCTCATATTTGCTACTGACTGCTTTTTAGGTGAAAAGTGAAGAGTGCTGAGTTATGAAGTAGTTCTTCAAAACCCAACACTAACACTTATTAACTTCTCGCGCCTAACTTTTGACCTACGCCATTTTTTTGTGCAGCATCTTCTGGTAATTCCACACCAAAAACCCGTGCAAAAACTTTTTCTACCTTATAACCAGAATCAATCGACTCTAAAGGATCTTTGCGGAGTCGGTGACGCAGACATAGAGTAATTACACGTTTGATATCGTCAATGGTAACTTCTGTACGACCTTCAAAAGCGGTTAAGGCTTTCGCCGCCCGATTGGTAACAATATCACCACGCAAACCATCTACATCTAGTTCTGAACAAATTTCCGAAATTTTTACCCGGTATTCATAGTCCAGTGTCACTGATGGCAACAAATTTTGAGCATTCACAATTTTTTCTTGCAATGCTTCTTGTTCCGATTTGTGCTTGGTGAGAAATTCGGGCGGATTTTGGTCAAATTCTCCCCTTTGTTCCACAATTTGCACCCGCAAAGGTGGTTCTTTCACAGTGTGGATTTCTGCGTGCATCCCAAAACGGTCTAACAGTTGAGGACGTAATTCACCTTCTTCGGGATTACCAGAACCCACAAGTACAAACCTGGCTGGGTGACGAATCGAAATACCTTCTCGCTCTACAGTGTTCCAGCCACTAGCGGCGGAGTCCAGTAGCACATCTACTAGGTGGTCGTCAAGTAAATTGACTTCATCCACATACAAAATGCCTCGGTTAGCCTTAGCCAGCAAACCCGGCTCAAAGGCTTTGACACCTTCAGATAAAGCTTTTTCAATGTCGATGGTTCCACAAACTCGGTCTTCTGTGGCTCCTAATGGTAAGTCTACCATTTGGACTTTTTTGTGAGCTATGGGAATTTCCGCCCCTTGGTCTACCATTTGGCGAACTTCGTCGCTCATCATGTCGGGGTCGTTGGGGTCACTATTAAAGGGATCATTAGCAACCACGGGGATTTCTGGCAACAAATCAGCCAGCGCCCGGATAGTTGTGGATTTGCCTGTACCGCGATCGCCCATAATCATTACACCACCGATTTTGGGATCAATCACGTTCAATAGCAGCGCCAGTTTCATTTCTTCCTGGCCCACAATTGCCGTAAATGGGAATACCACGCGACGCGCACTGGCTGTGGATTGAGCAGTTGGAGTCACTAAATTACCTTAACAATATTTTTTTGATTACAACTCCTTATTGTGCCACAGTTAGGGGGTGGAAAAACTAGCTAGAGGGGGTGATTCATTTCAAATCACGAGGAATTTTGTCTGAATATTTTCCCCGATATTACCTGTATAACTGGAATTGAACAGACGTAAGTTTTAGTCAAGCGCGTTAGTTTAAGTACATAGTTAAATTAATTTCAATAGCCTTGGTCGATGAATCAAAAGTTCAGTGTGACTTCTAGCCCAGATTTACGCACCCATAAAAACCCCCATGTTAACCAGCAACAGTTAGTGGTGAAGACAATAATTATCTTGAGTCTAGAACTCTTGCTAGCAATACCTTTGGGCTTCGCCTTAGTTCAATTCCAGGTAGGTGGCATTGCTTGGATATTTGGCGGCATTGCCTCTGGTGCTGTAGTTTTACAACTATCTCGGATTTTATATCAGTATCATCCCCAGCCCAATCGCAGTGCCAGAAAGGTCGGTATGGCACTTGTAGGGTTGACAGTGGGTGCATCCATTAGTGGTAGCGATTTAACTAATCTGGCTGCTGGGATTCCCGTATTTAGTTTTTTGACTTTATTTTTGCTGCTGTGTGGTGGCTGCATTGGCTACATTTACTCACGCTTAAGCCACACTAATTTATTAACATCCATGCTGGCCACAGTTCCCGGTGGTGTGGGCGTTATGTCATCGATTGCCGCCGATTATGATCGCAATGTCCCCCTTGTGGCTTTAGTACAAGCTATTCGCGTCACCTCTGTAGTATTACTGATTCCTTTGATTGCCAGGACTTCTGTTGATCATGTTCTCATTCCTCCCACATTACCAATTACAGATAAATTATTCAGTTCTAACGCTGCTGAACTAAAATTACTTTGTTTAGCACTGCTAATTACAGCCTTAGTAGTGTATGTGGCTGGATTGTGTAAACTGCCAGCAGCCGAGTTTTTTGGGGGATTAGTGGTTGGTTTAGGGTTTAATTCTTTGCTGCACTGGATACCTATTTTGGGAGACGTGACTTTTAATCCACCAAAAATAGTAAAATTACTAGGTCAACTGCTCTTGGGAATTACCATTGGTGAGTATTGGGGAGATAAACCCAATATTGGTAAAAGGGCTATAGGTTATGCTTTTATGTCTGTAGCCATGACATTGGTTGCAGGTGCTGTGGCTGCTATGCTGGCCATGCAATTAACTTCTTGGGACTGGTTAACTTGTCTGTTAGTCACAGCACCAGGAGGAGCGCCAGAAATGATCCTCGTATCCTTGGCATTAAATCATGATGTAGAAATTGTGACAACTGGTCATTTAGTCCGACTGATTGCGATTAATAGTTCTTTACCACTGTGGATATTTTTGTTTCGCCGTCTTGATAACCAGTTATCAGAAACAGTTTGACCAAATAATTGCTAATTCGTAATTCGTAATTAAATGGGTACAAGCCCCCACAGATTCTAACTACAAATTACGTAAAGCTGCGCTTAGAGCGAAGCTCCTCTGTTTGCGTAGCGTTCCGCAGGAAAAGAGGCATTATAGCCTTTCCCGGTCTATTGAAGTACACACCAATTTATTCCCTGTTCCCTGTTCCCTGTTCCCTAAAACTAAAAAACTTTGTACCTCACGAGCATGGGAACTGCTATATCAACTACAAATTATTATGAATAATCACCAAGAATTAGATGCTCAACAATGGGTGAAAACTCGTTCTTCCCTAGACCCCAATAAATCCACATTCCTGATTTGGACAGGTAAAATCTATAGTTTTATCCCTGGGGAAAAAAGAAAACTGCTGTTTAAAATGTCTGGGGTGAGTGTGAGTAGGTGCATTCCCACAGCAGAAAATAGTTGGGATTTTACTTCCAGGGAACTAACTTACTATCTTGACCCACAAACGGAAGAGATTTTGCGACACTGGGAAAATCCCTGGACTGGGGAAACAGTACCTGTAATTCATGTAGCTAATAATCCCGTCCAGGGAAAGTTTGAAGGTAAATTTCCCGCACAAGTTGACGGGGATACCACTACTTTTGTGTTTGATATTTTTCCCACATATCCAAATCCCTTAGCCGAAAATCCCCAGTTTGCGGAATATAGCCCACAGCCGATTTATCAAGCTACGGAATTATTCAAATTAGCTGTACCAACTGGAGATTTATTTAACTCACAACTGCTTTCAGTGTCTCAATTGCGGCTGAGTTGGGATAGAATCGGTCAATGGTTGCCCTGGATGAAAATGGGTGAGAGTTTTGGTTATCTGATTTATAGTGCGTCTGGGAGTAAAGTCAGTGGTTTTACAGAATTACCACCATTGCTAAAAAATGAAATTAACACCCGTGTTCCTCTTTACAAGCAAGCCCCAAAGTCCTTGATAGATGGGGAGGATATGACCTCTTGGCTATACTTCCAAAAACACTTTCAGGCTTATTTGGCTGGGGAAATTTTTCCGCTTCCTGAAGCTGAGGAGTTTTAGAATTTTTGCATATTGTGACTTTGGGGGTCAAAGCCTCTGGAAAACTGGGTGCTTTCATCGTAGCAAGCGCCACTAAAGTCAGCACCATAACATTTGGCTAGGTTCAGTTTTGCACCTCTAAGATTTGCTTCATTTAGTTTTACTCCCGATAAGTTGGCTCTTGTTAAGTTGGCTTGGGCGAGGTTGGTATGACTTAAGTCCGCTCCCCAGAGTTTGGCTTTGGCGAGGTTGGCTCGACTCAAGTCTGCTCCCCACAGGTTAATTCCAGGCAAGTAGGCAGCAATTAGCTTGACTCTACTGAGGTTGGCGGCGGGGAAATACCTCTGTCCTGCGTTATAAAGTCTGATTACTTCCTGAGCATCCATGAGTTTCTTTTGTTGAAATCTCTATTTCTAGGTTAAACGCAGAGGGACGCTAAGGTAAGCGCAAAGGGGCGCAAAGATGTTAAGTTTCCACTAAATTCCAAAAGTAGCCGTCGGGGGCGACAAAGGAAAAACTTTTTTCTCTAAATTCGTTTTCGACAATATTAGTATATTTGAGTACGTTACTGGATTTAATGCGATCGCAATATTCTTCTATGTCTTGGATGCGGTATGTATAAAGTGATATTCCTAAGCACCCTGGTTGTGAAGATTCAAAGCGGGATTGTAAATTTATCGCCTCTGGAAACCGAATGATGTAAAGTCTACCACTACGGGCTGCCATTAAGTCGGATTTCGAGGAACGAGGGTCATCAAAGGCTGTGAGAATAAATTTTTCTCCAGGTTTCAGGTCAAATATTTCTCGCCCAGCTTGTGAGGATTCATAGGTAGTTTCCACATCGTCCCGGACACGCAATAAACCTAATACGTCTTCATAAAATTTCAGGCTTTGCTTACTATCATCTTGAATAACCATCCCCATATGGGTAAACTGACTGGTTTGAAAAGCTGCATGATGATTAATTTCGCCGTAATTAGGCACTATATAGCCAAACCTTTGAAATAGAACTTGTCTAGTTAAAGGTTGTAATAATAGCATTTCTCGCACGCCCACCGTGGGATCTGTAAATGGTCGGCTTTTGCGCTCTTTGTTATAAATAACTTCCCAGTGAGGATTGGTATATCTAATCGCCCAACGGCCGGCTTTGGCATTTTCTGCATGATTTAAAATCGTTAAAATATCAGCAGTTAAAGTAGTAGCCCAGCGATTTCCTTTAACTTTCATGGATGTCAATCCTAAGCCTTGATTGCTAGGCTGTTGCCAAACCATTAATCTAATTAAACCATGATCGGCCTTTTGGTGGTAAAGGCGAATGGAACGGACACCAGAATTAACTCCATATAATTGATAAGCAGTATCTGCGGGTAATTGACCCACTTGACCGATGCGATAACCAAATTGCTCCCAGTATTGAATGGCAAAAATTGCATCGGGAACGCCAATACATACTTCATATATACCTGCAATTGCAGTTTCTTTACCCTCAGTCATAGAAATTTTTAATGCTAATTTTTGATCTGGTGGAATAGGAAAGTAGATTTTGCCCACTGGAACCAAAGTAGAGGATTTGGATTTAACCCAAAGTTAACCTAATTGAGCGATTTTCTAGCTTAATCTAGGCAATATATTTGATTTGGTTGTCAACAGGAACTATTGGTAAAAGTAATCAAGAAATTGGTGCAGCATTGCAGATATCAGAGGGAAGTGTCAAGTACCATGTTAATAATATTTACAGTAAATTAGGAGTAAGCGATCGCATTCAGGCAGTAATTACAGCCCTGAAGTGGGGAATTGTTAACCTTCAGTGAAATCCAAAATCCTATTATGACCATCGCCGAGCAGATTTACGCACTCGTCAACTCTCTTCCCCAAGACCAAGCCCACGAAGTTTTAACTTTTGCAGAATTTATTCGGGCTAAGTACCTCAAAACCAATCAACCCATCGATACAGTAGAGACAGTTCCTTGGTCAGAACTTGTTTATTCCCTTGCTGGAACTTGGAAAGATGATTTTCCTACCCTAGAAGACATTCGTGCTGAAACTGGGCAAGATATCCTGCGGGAGAGCCTTTAAATGTACGTATTGGACACTAATACCCTAATCTACTATTTTAAAGGTCAAGGACAAGTTGCTCAAAACCTTGCTAATGTATCTGCACAAGAAATTATTGTCCCGACAATTGTTCTGTTTGAATTACAAGTCGGCATTGCAAAATCCACCTCCCCTGGAAAACGTAGCCAACAACTTCAGCAACTTGTGAGCCGAGTCAAGTTGGTTGCATTTGATCGAGATGCTGCGCTTGCAGCTGCTACAATTCGCGCTGAGTTGGAAAAACAAGGAACTCCAATTGGTCAGATAGATGTTTTAATAGCAGGAACAGCCGTAGCACTTGAGGCCATTCTAATTACCCACAACCTCAAAGAATTTTCCAGGGTTCCAGGACTAGCGATCGCAGATTGGTATTGATGAAACTTTCTTAATTACGAATTAAACCTAGCCTCAAGTTAGGGTAATCTCCTACTCTCCTGGTTACATTATCCCTGAGCTTTCTATATGCTGAAAACTTCAACCGCAGCATAGGGACAAACTTTTACTAATTTTATATATTAAACCCTAGACGATGCTTAACTTGTGAATCGCCATCATACTCAAGGAGCCATAGATGCGCCTATAGTGCTGGTTAAATATGGCAATTATCAATGCCTTCATAGCGAAGAAGCTGACAAAATAGTCCAAGAAATTGGCAATAAAATTTACTTTGTATTTCGTCATTTTCCTCAAACTCAAATCTATCTAGAATCACAAAAAGCAGCCGAAGCACCCCAACACAAATCAGTCCAGCATTTCTTCCCTCTCCTTTTTAACTTGGCATACTTGGCGGTATGCGCTCCCCGTAGGCTACGCTTAAAGCGGAGCTTTCGCTTTAGCGATACGTTAAAAAAAACCAAAAATTGACGCACACAAAACCATGAATCCCGAATCCGAGAAAAAAATTCTCACTACTGATGCTGGAATACCTGTCAGCGATAACCAAAACTCATTAACTGCGGGACCACGCGGCCCCCTATTAATGCAAGACTTTCACCTGATGGAGAAAATGGCTCACTTCAATCGGGAGCGGATACCTGAAAGAGTTGTTCATGCCAAAGGTACAGGTGCTTATGGTACATTCACAGTCACCAATGACATTACCCAATACACAAAAGCCAAACTCTTCTCCCAAATAGGGCAGCAAACTGAAGTCCTAGCCAGGTTTTCCAGCGTTGCGGGTGAACGGGGAGCGGCCGATGCTGAAAGAGATGTACGCGGCTTTGCTGTCAAATTCTACACCGAAGAAGGCAATTGGGACATGGTAGGTAATAATACTCCCGTGTTCTTTGTCCGCGATCCTTTGAAATTTAGTGATTTTATCCACACCCAAAAGCGCGACCCCAAAACCAATCTGCGTAACCCCACCGCTATGTGGGATTTTTGGTCACTGACACCGGAAAGTCTGCATCAAGTGACAATTTTATTTAGCGATCGCGGTTTACCCCAAAGTCATCGTTACATGAATGGTTACGGTAGTCATACTTACAGCTTCATCAATGCTGCTAATGAACGCTTTTGGGTGAAATTCCATTTTAAAACCAAACAGGGCATTCAGAACTTAACCAACGCAGAAGCTACCAAAATTGTGGGCGAAGACCGTGAAAGCGCCCAGCGTGATTTATTCTATGCCATTGAATCGCATGATTATCCTCAATGGCGCTTCATGGTGCAGATTATGCCAGAAGCGGATGCCGAAAAAACTCCCTACCATCCCTTTGATGTAACCAAAGTTTGGCCGCACAAAGATTATCCGTTAATTGAAGTGGGGATTCTGGAACTAAACCGCAACCCCGAAAATTACTTTGCGGAAATGGAACAGTCTGCCTTTGCGCCCTCAAATATTGTGCCAGGAATTTCTTTGAGTCCAGATAAAATGCTCCAAGCGCGGATTTTATCTTATCCCGATGCCCATCGCTATCGTTTGGGTGTGAATTATGAAAGTCTCCCCGTTAACTGTCCCCATGCAACCCAGGCACATACCTATCATCGAGATGGTTTAATGCGCCACGACGATAACGGCAAAGGTTCTGTGAACTACGAACCAAATAGCTTTAATGGCCCTGTGGCAGATGCGCAGTATAAAGAACCACCTCTAAAGATTTCTGGTGATGGGCAAAGCCCCGCCTTTGGCGATCGCTACGACTACCGAGATAGCACAGATGATTACACCCAAGCTGGTGAGTTATTCCGCTTACTATCCCCAGATCAACAACAAAGATTGTTTAACAACATTGCCGCCTCTTTGAAAAATGTCCCCAAATTTATTATCGAACGCCAACTAGGCCATTTTGCCAAAGCCGATCCAGCTTACGGTAAAGGCGTTGCTGAAGCACTTGGTTTGTCTTCATAACCCATCAATATTAAATACTTCCATGAGTAATCTGACAAGTTGCTTATAGCAGTTCCCATGCTGGTGAGGTACAAAGTTTTTTAGTTTTAGGGAACAGG